>JBDREM010000055.1:0-17275 GCA_043819695.1 Planctomycetota bacterium | reverse complement strand
TCCCGTTTGATACGATGCATTCGTTCGAGGCCGCAAACAACAAGATCATCTGGACGCTCAAGGTCCGCGGCAACATCCGGATGTGGCCCGACGTCAAGGAGGAATTCCCGCTGACAGTTCTGCCGGCGGCGACGGAGGAGCAGGAAGGAGTCGTTTCGTAATCGTAATCGCCGTTCGCACTACCATGCCGCTTCGAGGTTTGAACAGAGATTACGATTAGGATTACGATCAAGATTATGGGAGCGAGGAAATGAGCACGCTCAAGATCGGGACGTACGAGAACAAGACGAACTACCGCCCCGGCGAGGAGGTCGCCGGACGGGCGCTCTGGATTCTCGACGAGCCGCCGAAGGCCGTCGAGGTCCGCCTGTTCTGGTACACCGAGGGCAAGGGCACGCAGGACGTCGAGCTGATCGACAGCGTCCGCTTCGATGCGCCGCTGCCGCGCGACCAGAAGGACTTCCGCTTCACGCTGCCGGCCGAGCCGTACAGCTTCTCGGGCAAGCTCATCTCGCTCATCTGGGCGCTCGAACTCGTCGCGCTGCCGTCCGACGAGACCGAACGCCTCCCGATCACCGTCTCGCCCGCGGGCTGCGAAATCCTCTTGCACCAGGGCGAGGAGATCGAGCTCGGCGAGTTCGAAACTTGACGATGCTTGCCGAAACACTGAGCGGCCCGGGTACAGGGAAGGCGCGACACCTGCTGTGTTATGGAGTGCGGCGGCTCGACACCGCTTTGCCGGGGCGCGGCGCGCCGAGGCACCCGAGCGGTTTGAAAAGCGGCGAAGGACGATAGGGACGTGGCGGCGCGCCGAGGCGGCGCCGAGCGCCCGTGTTCGCAATCGAGGAATGTGTCCTCGGCTCCTTGTTGAAGCAAGAGCAAATGAAGGCGCGTAAGAATCCGTTGCGGACCGAGTGCGTACACCAGGTGCGGTATCGGTTCCTCGACGGCACGTGGGACGGGCTGATGGCGCGGCTCTTGGAGTTGAATTACCGCGCGGCCGTCGTCGGGCCGGACGGCTCAGGGAAGACGACGCTGCTCGAGGAGCTGGCGCCGCGCCTCGAGCGGCTCGGATTCCGCGTGCACCGCTTCTTCCTGAACGATGAGCAACGCCGCATTCCGGAAGCGTGGTTCGAACCGGCGCCGCCCGCTCGCAGAGCGGGCCTACAAGCGACCTCTCCGAACGCCCACCTCGACGAGAACGATATCATCCTGCTCGACGGCGCGGATCTGATGAGCCGGCTCGCGTGGCTGCGGTTCCGGCGACGCGCACGGCAAGCCGCGGGCCTCGTCATCACGTCGCACCGGCCCGGCATGCTGCCGACGCTCATCGATTGCTCGACGACGCCCGAACTGCTCGACGGCATCATCGTTGATTTACTCGGCACGGATTACGACGGCCGGCGTGAGCGCCTCCCGTTCCTTCTTTTCAAAAAGCACAAGGGAAACGTGCGAAACGCGCTCCGCGAGTTGTATGATATTCATGCGGGGATCGCGTGATGATGAACGGATGAGGGGAATAGAAACAACGGAAGAACGGATGAGGGAAATGGGGAAGATACGGATGAGGAAAAAAGGGAAAGTGGGGAAATGGGGAAAACAAATTGGTCTGCCGCGCGAAGCGCGGCACGGCCATGCTCTTTTCCCTTTTTCCACCTTTCCCCTTTTTCCTCTTCTTCTTGTCTTTCTCTTTTCTGCCGTCAAACCGGCGCACGCGGCTGAGCCGTTGAAGGAGCGCTGGGCGCGCTGGCAGGCGTACGCGAAGACGTACAAGGCGTCGGCCCTGTTCCCGCCGCTCCGGTATCCGCGCGGGTACGATTGGCTCGCGGCCCACTTCGAGACCGGGCAGACGTTCGAGCTCTACGCGGAGTCGTCGCCGACGAAGCTCACGCGCCAGCGGAACCGCATCGTCATCCAGCCGGTCGGCACGTTCACGCCGAAGCAGCAGAAGATGCTCGAGGCGCTCCGCGAGCACATGGCCATCTACTTCCAGTGCAAGGTCGACATGTTCAAGCCCGTGCCGCTGCCGAAGAAAGGATTCCGCAAGCTCGCGACCGGGCCGCAATACCTCACGAACAGCATCACCGACGACATCCTGCTCCCGAACCTGCCGAAGGACGCCGCGGTCTACATGGGCGTCACGTGCGCCGACATCTACCCCGGGCCCGGCTGGAACTTCGTCTTCGGCATCGCATACCTGCGGCTCCGCGTCGGCGTCCAGTCGCTCGCGCGATACTACCCGTCGTTCTGGGGCGAGGACGCGCCGAAGAACGAGGACCTCGTCGTGCTCCGCCGCTCGCTCAAGACGATGACGCACGAGACCGGCCACACGTTCTCGATGCAGCACTGCACGTATTTCCAGTGCAACATCAACGGGGCCAACTCGCTGCCCGAGAGCGACCGCCGCCACATCCACCTCTGCCCCGTCTGCCTCAAGAAGCTCCAGTGGAACCGCAAGTTCGACGTCGCCAAGCGCTACCGCGAGCTCGGCGCGTTCTACAAGAAGCACGGCCTCGAGCCCGAAGCCGAATGGATCGAGAAGCGGCTGAAAGAAATTGGAGGGGACAAGAAGTGACTCAGACTCGAACACGGCTGACGTTAGTGATGCTTAGTCTTATCGTTCTGGCGCTGTCGGGTTGTCACGGCGGCATTGTCGACCGGTACGACGGCCTTCGTGACCTCACGGAGGTCGGCGGGGAGATGGTCGGCTCGAGCGGAACGCCGGGCGAGTTCTACAAACTGGCGCAGAAGATCATGTGGGACGAAGAACATAAGGAACGTTCGGAAGTTCGCGATATGCTCACCCACGCCAATCCGGTCGTGCGGGCGATGGGCATCGTCTGTCTCGCCCGCTATCTCCCCGAAGCTGAAGCGGACACCAAAGCCGTGTATCCCGAAGCTGTAGCCGACATCAAGGCCATGTATGACGACCAAGGCGTCATCTCGGTCATGTCGATGGGTTGCATGAGGTACACGATGACGGTCGGCTCATTCGCCGAAGAGATCGTCGATTCGAGCGAGTTCCGGTACTGCTTCATCTCGCAGCGGAACAGGGCCATCTTGCGGTTCTACCGCGTGAAGGTCGACGATGGGAACGTGCTCATCGAACGCATCAAGAAGGCCATCGCCCCCGGCACATGGTACGAGTGGTGGAACGAGACAGATGATGGTCTCTCGGACGAGCCGACCGGACCGAAAGAGGCGCCTGAGCCTGAAGAAGCGACGAAGCCCGATGTCAACCCTCATTATCTGATCTGGTATCGATCAAAGTGTCTCATTGTCTGCCACACCCCCGATGTCCACGCTCAGGTCATACAATTCCTGAAACCGTGGCAGCGAGGCGCGTTGACGCCTGATTCTGATTGATCCGCGCCCTTGCGGTCTCCCCGTCAGCCGCGGCCCATCGCGCCTTGAAGAACGTCCGGCAGGTTGGCCGCTCGCAACGCCTCGCTCCGGCTCACCACACCCTCCTCGACGAGCTGGGCGAGCCGCCGTTCGAGCGTGATCATGTGATCCTTCGCTCCGGTCTGGAGCGCGGAGTATATCTGCGGAACGTTCATCTGGCGGATCAGGCTCGCGACGGTGTAGGTGCTCTTCATCACTTCCATCGCGACGACCCGGCCGGCGCCGTAGGCACGCGGCAGCCGCTCCAGGCGCAACCCAGCGCGTCCCTTCCGCCCGCAATGGAAAACGCGATACGGATGTGCGCCGCGGAGGGCCACGCTCTGCCGTTCGGCCCTGAGCTCGCGGCCGAAGGGTTGTGGCCGTTCTGAACTGTTTCGCGAAACTCCGTTCCCGCCCGCCGGAAGGGCGCCGGAAGCGGAAGGGTGCCCGGAAGGGTGCCCGGAAGGGCGGAAGGGTGCCTGTCATCCTTTGGGCGCGTATCCTCTTGCATGGCGGTCGGTTATGCCGTCGCTTTGAATTATGGGTCCGCGAAAGTGCGTACATCACACTTTGGGTGACGTTTCCGCGAAAGGGTGCCTGTCACCCTGTGAACACATATCATCTTGCATGCCAGTGGGTTATGGCATCGCCTTTAATTATGGGTCCGTGCGGGCGGGCGGACGCGAAGGCCCAGCGCGTCAAATCCTGCGCGTGAAATCCTGGCGCTATCCGAACGCGCGCGCCATTGTTTCTCGTGGCCGTGGGGCGATGAAATCCGAGGCGGAAAACGGCGACTGCCACCCGCTGCCTGTCCCCGGCTCTTTCTGCTCCCGCCCGCTATTGACTTGGCGGCGCGGCGGGATAGAATGTCCGGCGGTGGAGGTCGGATATGACAGATGGGGGCCAGGAAACCAGGGACGGCGATTGCCGCTTCGTCGAGACGGTCCTGCGGGAAGGCCTGCTGAACCAATCGCAGATCGACGAGTGCCGCCGGAGCCAGGAACGCCTCTTGAAGGCGGGCCAGCGCCGTACGCTCGCAGAGATCGCCGCGCAGAAAACGCTCATCAGCCAAAGTCAGGCCGACCGCATCGAGCAAGGCCACCTGTCCGACACCGTGCCCAAGATGGCGGGCAACTACGAGATTCTCCGCCAGATCGGCGAAGGGGGCATGGGCCGGGTCTACAAGGCGCGGCACGTGAAGCTGGGCAACTTCGCCGCGGTCAAGTTCCTCCCGCCCCACCTGGCCCAGAATGACGACTTCGTTAGGCGGTTCGAGCGCGAGGCCAAGCTGGCGGCCCAGTTGAATTCGCCCTACAGCGTCCGCACGTTCGACGTCGTCGAGGTCGAGGGCATGCGGCTCATCCTGATGGAGTACGTCGAGGGGGAGAGCCTCGACGACCTGTTGAGCCGTGAGGGCCGGCTCGAGGAGAAGCGGGCCCTGCGGATCGTCCACGACGTGGCCAGCGCGCTCGACGAGGCGCACGAGAGCGGCATCATTCATCGCGACATCAAGCCCGGCAACATCCTGCTGACACGGCGCGGCGTCCCGAAGGTGGCCGACCTCGGCCTCGCCAAGAGCATCGAGCCGGAGGAGGTGAGCCTGACGTCCATCGGCGCCATCCTCGGCACGCCAAGCTACATGTCGCCGGAGCAGGCAATGGGCCTGCCGGACCTTGACAGACGCAGCGACATCTTCTCGCTCGGGGCAACGTTCTACCGCATGGTCGTCGGCGACCTGCCATTCAAGGGCGAGACGCCGGTCAACGTGATGCACAAGATCGCAACCAAGCCCGTGCCGCCCCCGCTCACCCAGAACCCGGCCCTGTCGAACGACACCGCAGCCATCATCTGCAAAATGATGGCCAAGGACCGGAACGACCGGTACCAGAGCATGGCCGAGGTGACACGCGACACCGAGACCATCATGGCCGGCGAAAAGACCGGCCTGAAATATGAGGACACGGTCGCGCTGGCGACTTCGGGCGAGCACTTCACGCCCGCGCGGGCCGCGTCACCGAAACGCCGGAAAGCAAGGGCCGCTCTTCTGGCCGGTGCCGCCGTGCTGATCGCGGCCCTCGGCCTATTCGCAGCGTCGCATTACGGCGTCTTCGACGCCGGCTCGCCCGGCAAGCCGCCGCCGGCGTCCGCGGCCGGCCTGCTCGCGAATGCCCGCGAGGCCGCGAACGGCAAGCAATGGGACCAGGCACGTTCGCTCTCCCAAAAGCTGGTCGACGAATTTCCCGACGCGGCCGAGGCGGCCCAGGCAACAGTCCTGCTCGAAGCGGCCACCCGCGAAATCGTCCTCGAACACCTCCTCCGAATCGCAGCCGAGGGCGAGGTTCTCACCGCGGTGACGAAGCTTAAGGAAGCGCGGGAGAAGTGGCCGGACGACAAGCGGATTGCCGGACTGCAGAGCACCGTCGACGCCCGAATCGACAAGGCCTACGCGGACGCAATGGCACAGGGCGCCGCCGCGGAGCAGAGCGAGAACATCGAGGCCGCGATCGAGGCATATGAGCGGGCGGCGAAACTTCGCGGGACCGGCGATGCGAAGGGCAAGGTCAAGTCGGCTCAGTCGCGCGCCCGGCTCGTGCAGGCGGGGAAGACGAAGGACGTGCGCCAGAAGCTGTTGGCCATCACCGAGGCGCTTCAGTCGAGCGGCGATGCGTCGATGCGCCAGGTGCAGGCGAAGATCGAGGAATTGATCGGCGCCCGGCGCAAGGCCCTCACGGCCCGGGAGAGTGCGCGGCTCTTTCGGAAGGACATGCCGGCCGACGCCACCTCGGCCTTTCTCCTGGCCGATGAAAAGCTCGCGGGCTGCGAGAAGAAGCTCGAGACGCTTCGGCCGCTCGCGATGACTGCGGGCCCGCTCGACCTGATCATCAGCGATCTCTCGAGCGCGGCCGCAGGGTTCGGCAAGGCGGCCTCCGACGCGTTCGACAAGCTGTACCCGGGCATCGGCCGCGAGCTGGCGGGGGCTGACTTCGCGGCCGGTCTCCTGCGCCTGCACGCGGCCAGGGAGGCGTACCCGGACTACGCGGGCATCGAGCAGCTTCTCGCCCGGCACGATCCCGGCGGGAGCGCGATCGCGGCCGCCGCCATCGTCGCCGCCGCCAAGACCCGGCCGTCGGAGTACGCCTCGCCGAAAGAGGCAGGCGACGCTCGCGCGAAGCTGGACGAGGCGTTGCACCAGTGCGAGAAGTTCAAGTCCGAGACGAAAGCCGAGAGCAAGGCCGTTTCCCTGAAGGCGCTCGTTTTGGCACGGCGCGCGGCCGCGCAGGACGCCGCCGGCGCTCCGCTGCCGGCGCTGGCCGACGCGGCCCTGGCCGCCGACCTGGCCGGCGACGAGCGGAAGCTCGGCGGCCTTTTGGCGAGCGCCGCCGCCGCCGGCGTCGAGGAGTTCGGGCGCGCGTTCAAAGCCGGCAAGGCGCAGGAATTCGTGAGAAGGGCGGGCGCGCTTCTCGGCGGGAAGGAACACGCCGCGGCGCGGCGAGCCCTCGCGGCCGCGATACGCACGGCGCCGTTCGTGAGGGAGTTCATGCGTGATGCCGCCCTGCTGGGCGCGTGGTCGGAGGCGGCCGCTGCGTTCGAGCCGCCGGGCATGGCCGCCGTGCCCGCGGGCGTTTATTCGCTCGGGGTCAAACACGAGGGGCTCGTCACGCTCGCGCCGAGCAGCTCGCCGGAGCATCCGCGGAAGATGAACGCGTTCTTCCTCGACGCATACGAGGTGACGAACGAGGAGTTCCAGCAGTTCGTTGACGACGGCGGCTACGCGGACGACCGCTGGTGGGCCGATGCGGACGGCGCGGCCCGCAAATCGTTCACCGACGCCACGGACAAGCCAGGGCCGCGGTTCTGGCGCGACGGCCGCTGTCCCAAGGGCGAGGAGAAGCTGCCGGTCGCCGGCGTCTCGTTCTACGAAGCGGCCGCATACGCCCGCTGGTCAGGCAAACGCCTGCCGACCGAGGCCGAGTGGGAATGCGCCGCGCTGGGCGTCCCGCCCGAAGAGGGCCGGACGACATTCGGCAAGCGCGCCTTCCCCTGGGGCGAAAGTTATGTTCAGGGCAACGCGAACCTCCGCGAGACCGAGGTCGGGAAGCCGGAGGCGGGCGGCGCCCGCAAGAAAGACGTGAGCGCCTCGGGCTGCTTCGACATGACCGGCAACGTGCGCGAGTGGACGCGCAGTACCTATGGCCCGTACCCCGGAACGAAATGCCGCGACGAACAGTTCGGCGAGGCGATGGCCTCGGTGCGCGGGGCGAGTTTCGAGGATTCGTTCATCGGGGCCTCGCCGACGACGCGGCGGGCCGTGGACCGGGCGGCGCGCGACGAGCGGACGGGCTTCCGCTGCGCCTGGTCGCCCGCCCGCGGGCCCGGTGAGTAGTTCCATCCTGTTTGGCAAAACACGGGGAACTCTTTGCAGCAAGGAGGTGAAGTATGACGCGGACAATGTCTGTCATTTGTGCGGGCCTGCTGGCATCGGCCGTCCTTGCCGGCTGCGCAAGCACGGGCGATGTGAGCAAGGTCAATGAACGGCTCGACGCGCTCGAGGGAAAACTGACCAAGGACCTCGAGACCAGCGCGGCCAGCGTGAAAAAAACGGAAGAAGACCTCGCCGCCGCCGATGCGCGCCTCAAGGCGGCCGAGAAGAAGGTCGACGACAAAATCGGCTCTCTCGAGGCGGAGTTGAGCAACGTACAGCGGTCGCTGAAGACCATCGGCGACGATATCAAGAAGCTGAGCGACGGCCTGGCAGCGTACCGCGGCGCCACCGACGGCAGCCTCCAGGCCATGGCGAAACGTCTGGAGAAGACAGAGGCGGACGCGGCGGAAGCCACCAAGCAATTGCCGGCCGTCAAGGCCGAGATCACGAGGTTCGGCGCCCAGTTCAAGCAGATGAGTTCGTCCATCAAAGAGGCGCAGGCCCTTATGATCAAGAGTATGGAGAACGCTCGCGACATCTACAAGACGCAGTTCCTGGCGCTCGAAGAGGTCCTCCAGAACCTGAAGAAGCCGGCGAAGACAAAGGAGCCCGAGCCGCCGAAATAGCCCCCCTGCACCCGGCGGCCGGCCGTGCAGGAATAGAAGGAAGAACAACACTTCAGCCAAATGAGCGGAAAGCGGGGACAACCAGCGGGTGGCAGTGGGGCTGTTGAGAAAGGCGCAGGAAACCGCCGACTTACAAAGTCGGCCTACAGCAACGACCGTTTCGCACCGTTCCAGGGCCTCTTGTAAGCCCGCTCTGTGAGCGGGCGGGCTTTTTCAACAGCCCCCCGGTCACCACTTTTCGCAAGAGCATGTGTTGCCGCCATCCCGCTTGGCTGAAGTGTTACCGAGAAAGGAATGCAATATTGAGCCCTGCATAGATAATGGAAAGCCGTGCAAAGGTGTAAAATGAGGAACAAGGGGAAAAGGGCAAGAGGGGAAAAGAGTGTTTCCGCCGCCCCAAGGGCGGCAGACGGCCTTTTCTTCCCCTTTTTACCTCTTTTCCCCTCTCCCTTTTCTTACACACCCGTGAATTCCATTATCAACGCATGCATCAATAGTGCCCTCTTCTTGCCTTCAGATTGGCGTCCGGCTCGGCAGACAGTATAGGTGGGAGCGCAGCTGTCCAGCCCCCTTTGGGAGCTTCGCGCCTGCGCGTTCGGCGCTTGATTTTCGCCCGCCGCGCGGGTATGATTCCGGCTCGTGGAGTGTGCTGCGAGGTCTCTGCGGAGACTTGTATGGCTGGAGGGGCTTACTCGCTGATCCCGAGGAAAGTCAAGACGGTTCGCACGAGACACCGCCGCATTATCACCGAGATCCCGCCGGCCGAGTCGCTGCCGATCCTCAAGAAGTTGCGCAAGTACGAGCCTGCGTCGATGTCGGGCCAGCCGCCGGTTGTGTGGGACCGCGCGGAAGGGCTGCACGTCTTCGACCGCTGGGGTAACAAGTGGCTCGACTGGAGCTCGGGCGTGCTGGTCGCAGGCGCCGGCCACGGCCGCAGGGAGATCGCGAACGCGATCGCCAACCAGGCCGAACGCCGCCTGCTGCACAACTATTGCTTCCCGAGCGAAATCCGCGCCGAGCTGGCCGAGCGGCTCGTCCGGCTGGCGCCGAAGGGACTCGACAAGGCGTTCCTGCTGACCACCGGCGCCGAGGCGGTCGAGTGCGCCATCAAGCTCGCGTTCACCCGCGGCCGCGGCAGGCGCGTGCTCGTGACGTTCGACGGCGCGTTCCACGGCCGGACGCTCGGCGCACAACTGGCCGGCGGCGTTCCGGCGCTCAAGGAATGGATTCCGGCCGGCCGCAGGAACTTCGTCCAGGTCCCGTTCCCCGGCGACTGGCGCTGCGGTGACCGGAGCTTCGCCGGCTTCGAGGAGGCGCTGAAGAAGCTGCGCGTGAAGGCGAAGGACGTCGCCGCCGTGATGACCGAGACGTACCAGGGCGGCGGCGCGAGCTTCATGCCCGCCGGCTACGCGAAGGCGCTGCGGCGCTGGTGCGGCCGGCACGGCGCGCTCCTGATCTTCGACGAGGTCCAGGCCGGCTTCGGCCGCACGGGCAAGCTGTTCGGCTTCGAGCACTACGGCGTCGTGCCCGACCTCGCCTGCTTCGGGAAGGGCATATCGGGCTCGCTGCCGGTCTCGGCGGTTCTCGGCCGTGCCGAAATCATGGACCAGTATCCGCCGGGCAGCATGACGAGCACGCACACGGGCAATCCCGTCTGCTGCGCGGCCGCGCGGGCGAACCTCGAGATCATCGTGAAGGAGAAGCTGCACGTCAACGCGGCGCGCGTGGGCAAGATTCTGCACGACAGCCTGCGCGCGGTCCGCAAGAAGCACCGGCTCGTCTGCGGCGCCGCGGCCGGCCGGGGGCTCGTGGCCGGCGTGCACATCGTCCGGCCGGGCACGACAGAGCCCGACGGCTCTCTGGCCCGGAACATCGTCGAGCGGTGCATGCAGAAGGGCCTGCTGATGTTCTCGCCGGTGGGCCTGGGCGGAGCGCTGCTCAAGATTGCGCCGCCGCTCACGTCGACGAAGGATGCGATCCTCGAGGGCGTCGCGGTCCTCGACGAGGCGGTCGGCGAAGCGGCCGCGGAACGGAAGGATTGAGCGATGCAGGAATTCGCGGTGCGGACGCGCAGCCGAACGGAAATGATCGACATCACAAGCAACGTTCGCGCGGCCATCCGCGAGGAAGGGATCGGCGACGGCGTCTGCATCGTCTATTGCCCCCACACGACCGCGGCGGTCACGATCCAGGAGAACGCCGATCCCGACGTCGTGGCGGACCTGCTCAAGGAACTCAACAAGATCGTGCCGTTCGACGGCGGCTACCGCCACAGCGAGGGCAACTCGGCGGCGCACATCAAGAGCAGCGTGCTCGGCGCGAGCGAGATGCTCATCGTCGAGGGCGGCCGGCCCGTGCTCGGCACATGGCAAGCGGTTTACTTCTGCGAGTTCGACGGGCCGCGCAGCCGGCGCGTCATTGTCAAATCCTGCAGCTCTGACCAGGGAACATCGCAGTGACCTTTCCCGAACCATGCACACGCCGCAAGCTGTTGACGGCGCTGACCGTCATCGTGCTCCTCTACATCTTCGTCTGTGGCATCAAGCTGATGGGCGGCGGCTGCAAGGCGATGAAAGACCATCATTTCGTGAAGGAGCTCATCGAGGGAGCGAGCAATCCGTTCATCGCCCTGCTCGTCGGCGTCGTTGTCACGAGCGTTATTCAAAGCTCGTCGGCCACCACGTCGATTGTCGTCGGCCTCGTCGCCACCGGCGTGTTGACCGTGCACAACGCGATCCCGATCATCATGGGCGCCAACATCGGCACGACCGTCACCAACGTGCTCGTCTCGATGGGCTACGTTACGCGCAAGGACGAATTTCAGCGCGCGGCGAGCGGTGCCATCGTGCACGACATCTTCAACTTAATCGTGGTCGCGATCCTGCTGCCCCTCGAATTGCTTTTCAACTGTCTGGAGAACGCGGCCGCGTGGCTGACGGGAGTCCTGCCGCCGATCGGTCCGGGCAGCGCCGGCGTGAAGGCATTGAACCCGCTCGGCCCGCTGCTCAAGCCGGTGCTCGATCTCGTCGAATCAATCGTAGGCAAGCCCGAGGGCCCCGGCTGGGTCGCGGGCATCACCGCCCTCGTCGGCCTGGTGTTCGTCTTCTTCGCGCTCATCATGCTGGTGAAGGTGCTGCGCTCGGTCATGCTCGGCCGTGCCGAGACGTTCATCTCGAGGGTGCTCGGCAAGTCGGGCTGGATGGGGATCGTCATCGGGCTGGTCGTGACGGCGATGGTGCAATCGAGCTCGATCACCACGTCGGTGCTCGTGCCGATGGCCGCGGCCGGGATCGTGACCGTCACTCAGATCTTCCCGATCACCATCGGCGCAAACATCGGGACGACGGTGACGGCTCTCATCGCCGCGCTCGCCGCGGGCGGAGCCGGCGTCACCATCGCCATCGTCCACTGCCTGTTCAACATCTTCGGCATGCTCCTCTTTTATCCGATCCCGGCAATCCGGCGGCTGCCCGTTGCCGCCGCCGAGCGGATCGGCGCCTTTGCCGCGAACTCAAGAAAGCTGGCGCTCGTATACGTGTTTGCAGTATTCTACGGCGTTCCGGCCCTTCTGATCTTTGTACATCGCCTGTTTAGTGGAGGCACATGACATGCTGAGCGAACTTCTCAAGATGTGGCGGAAGATCGATCTCGTCAAGCAGGCCCTCGAGAACTTCCTCTCGATGATCGACCTGGTCGAGTCGACGTTCGCCGTCGCGGCCGACGCCCTCCTGGGTAAAACCGGGATCACTGACGCCAAGGAGATTATCTACAAGACCGACATCAAGGTGAACAAGACCGAGCGCAACATCCGCAAGGACCTGGTCAAGCATCTTGCCGTCAATCCGCGCGGTGATGCGCCCGCGTGCCTCATCCTGATGAGCGCGTCGAAGGACGCCGAGCGCGCCGGCGACTACTGCAAGAACCTGCTCGGGGTCGCCGGCATGCTCCGCGAGCCGATGGCGAGCCTGAAATACGCCGACGACGTCCGCGAGATGATCGGCCGGGTACGCGCAACGTTCGGCAAGACGCGGCAGGCCTTCGCCGAGGATGACCAGACGCTCGGGCACGGGGTCATCGTCGAGGAGACACAAATCGCCAAGCGGAGCGATGCGATGGTCGAGAAGATCGCCAACGACGACTCGCTCAACGCCAACCAGGCCGTGTGCCTCGCGCTCACCTTCCGCTTCCTCAAGCGGGTGAACGCGCACCTCGGCAACATCGCGTCGAGCGTCGTCATGCCGCTTCACAAGATCGATTACTTCGACGAGAAATGGATGAAGAAGGAAGGCCAAGGAGACGAAGAGAACGACTCCTGAGCCGGCGTCGCGGTCCTCCTGTCAGGGACAACTATGGGTCTTGAAGGCCGGCCAGAAGGGTCGAAACTCCGGACGATTCTGAAAATCCTCGCGGCCACCGCGCTGCTCTACGTCTTCCTTGTCGGCATCAAGCTGATGGGCGGCGGGTGCAAGTCGCTCGCGGAGGGCGAGGACAGCATCGCCAGGAGCCTCCTCCTCCAAGCCACGAACCCGTTCGTTGCTCTCTTCGTCGGCATATTCGTCACCAGCATCATCCAAAGCTCGGCCGTCACTACGTCGATCATTGTCGCGCTCGTCTCCGACGGCGTCCTGCCGCTGCCCGCGGCCATCCCGATCGTGATGGGCGCGAACATCGGAACGACCGTCACCAACATGCTCGTGTCGATGGGCTACGTGATGCGCCGCGAGGAGTTCAAGCGCGCCATCGGCGGCGCCGTCGTGCACGACCTCTTCAACGTCATGGTCGTCGTCATTCTGCTCCCGCTCGAACTCGCCACCGGGTACCTCGAGAAGACGACGCTCTGGCTGACCGGGCCGCTCAGGGACGTCGGCGGAATCGGCGGCGGAACGTTCGACCCGCTCGGCCCGGTCCTCGCCCCCGCTCTCGGCCTGATCCGGTCCATCATCGGCATACCGAAAGGCCCCGGCTGGGCGGCCGGGCTTACGACGCTCGCCGGCCTCGTCTGCATCTTCTGCGCGCTGATCTCGCTTGTCAAGCTGCTCCGGTCGATGATGCTGGGCGCCGCCGAGTCATTCATCAGCAACGTGATGGGCAAGTCGGGTTGCGTCGGCATCGTCATCGGCTTCATCATCACGGCTTCGGTGCACTCGAGCTCGATCGTCACGTCGCTGCTCGTGCCCATGGCCGCGTCCGGCATAATGAGCGTGTCGCATATCTTCCCGATCACGATCGGCGCAAACATCGGCACGACGACGACCGCCCTCATCGCCGCGCTCGCCGGCAGCCCTACCGGCCTCGCAATCGCGCTCGTCCACTTCCTCTTCAACGTCTCCGGCCTGCTCATCTTCTACCCGATACCGGCCATCCGGCGAATCCCAGTGCGGCTCGCCGAACGCATCGGGCAGTTCGCCGGAGAATCACGCAAGCTGATGGTGCTTTACACGCTCTGCCTGTTCTTCGGCGTGCCGGGCCTGCTCATTCTGATCAACTGCCTGATCTGAACCTGCGGCCGGTCACTGGCCGCCCAGCACGAGTCTCACCATGTTCAGGGCGTGCTTGGCCGCGCGATCCTTGATGAGCTCGCGCGCGCCGCGCAGGGCGAGTTTCCGGTGAACGGTCCCAGCCGCCGTAGCGACCGCGACGTGCACCGTCCCGACCGGCTTCTCCGGCGCCCCCCCGCCGGGGCCGGCGATCCCGCTTATGCCGATGCCGATGTCGGCGCCCGCTCGCCTGCGGACGTTCTCCGCCATCAGCCGGGCGACCTCCTCGCTCACCGCGCCGGCCGCCGCAAACAACTCCGCCGGCACGCCAAGCAGCCGCGTCTTCGATTCGTTGCTGTACGTGACGGCTCCCTCGATGAAGTGCGCCGAGATGCCGGGCACATTCGTCAGGCGGTGTGCGACGAGCCCGCCCGTGCAGGACTCGGCCGCCGCGATCGTCTTGCATTGCTCGCCCAGGAGGCGGGCGACGGCCCGCTCGAGCGTGTCGTCATCCTCGCCGAAGACCGGCTCGCCGAGCAACTCGCGCGCCCGCTCGCACGGCGGGCCGATGAGATCGAGCGCCGCCTCGCGCGTCTCGGCGCACGCGGTGAACTTCACGCTGATGACGCCGTCCGTCGCGAGCAGGCCGACCTTCGGGTTGCCGTCGAGGTCGATCTCGCCGCCGAGCCGCTCGGCGATGATCGATTCCGACATCCCGAAGCACTGGAGCGCCCGCACGGCGAAGGCGCCCTCGCTCCGCGGCAGCCGGGGGACGACCTCGCCGGTGAACATCTGCTTCATCTCGCCGGGCACGCCGGGCAGCGCGAACACGTCGGCGTTGCCGATGGTCACGCGGAACCCGGCGGCCGTTCCATTCGCGTTCGGCAGGATGTCGCCGCCGGCGGGATACGTCGCCTGCTTCGCGTTCGACTCCGGCATCTCGAGCCCGCGCGCCCCGAAGAGGTCCCTGATGTGCTCGAGCGCCGGCGGGTCGGGCACGAGTTCCGCGCCGGCGGCCTCGGCAACGGCCTCGCGCGTCAGGTCGTCGTGCGTCGGCCCGATCCCGCCCGAGATGACGATGACGTTCGCGCCCGCCGCCGCCTGCCTCACCGCGTCGACGATCTCGGATCGCGCATCGCACACGGCCCGGTGCGACGCGACCCCGATGCCCAGGTCGCCCAGCCGCTGCGACAGCCACGCCGCGTTCGTGTCGGCGATCTGCCCCGAAACAACCTCGTCGCCGACGGAGATGATCTCGGCCGTTATCATTCCTGCTTGCCCCCGAGCCTGCTCTTGATCTTCTGCCAACCGGTCTCGTGGAGCCACTCGAGAATGATGTCGAACTCGGCGACCGGCCAGCCGACCTTCCTCAGCGCGAAGAGCGTGCCGAGGAACGCCGCGGCCGACGCAGCCGACGGCACGCCCAGCCGCACTACCTTGCCGATGAACGTCGGCCCGATGCCCTCGACGCCCAGCCACACGGCCCATGTGGCGAGGCCCGTCACCGCCGACAACAGCGCGACCTGCGGCACGAAGCTCACACAATCACGCAGGCGGAACAGCTTCAGGTGGGCGTGCAACGCGGCGCCGAGAACGATGTTCTTGAACGCGCGCGACAGCGGATACGCGAGCGCAACCATCACGAACGGCGTGAGGCCGGCGCCGCTCAGCCAGGTCTTCGCCGCCGAATCCGGCCCCTCGAGCACGTTCAACGCGACGTACAGAAAGCCGATCTGCGCGAACGACGCAACCGCGCCGATCAGCGTCGGCAGCCACGTATTCTGAAGCGAAAAGAACGACTGCATCAGCACCATCTCGGACGCGTAGAAGATGAACGACAGCGAATAGAGCGCGAGCGCGAGCGCGGTCGCGCCGATCAGCTCAGGCGTCACCTTGTTCGAGGCGAGCAGCTCGATCACCGGCAGCCGCAGGATCACGACGACGATCGTGAGCGGCAGGAAGAAGAGCACGATCATTTTCAGCGCGCGGCCGACGACATTCGACAGCCCCGCGAGGTTCTGCTTCGTGAACATGTCGCACAGGAACGGGAACATCGCGAAGCTGAGCGCGAGCGGGATAATGGCCATCGGCAGATCGCCGACCGACTTCGCGTACTTGATCGCGCCGAAAAAGCCGCTCTCCTCCAGGTGGGTCGCGTAGCTGTCCTGCACGAGGTCGCGCAGCCGCGCGATCAAAACGCCCATCAGCACAGGATAGCCGAGCAGGTACAGCTTCTGCGTCAGCGTCTTGTCCGCCCGGCGCCGCAGCATTAGCCACGAGACGAGCCCGCGCACGGAGAAGAAGACCGGGACGGCCCAGAGCGCGATTTCCGCGAGGCCGGCCCGGTCGCCCGGCTTCGTCCAAATCGCGGCATAGGCGGCCACGCCCGCTACCACTGTCGCGTATTGCAGGGCCCACTGCAACGCCGGCCTGTATATCTGCCGCCAGTGCGGGATGGCCGGGCGGTAGTTCCGCACCTTCTCCTTCAGGCCGAAGAAGTGGGTGATGAGCTTGGCCGGCGCGGCGAGCGTGAACGCGAGCGCCGCCCAGATCGCCGGCGCGCCGAACACCTTGAATGCGACGATGAAAATCGCCGCGTGCACGAACCGGTGCATGCCCATCCCCGCCTGCGCGTGCGCGAACCGCTTGTGCGCGTTGAGCAAGGCGTGGGTGAACGAGCCGAGCGCGACGAAGAACAGCGCGGGCAGCATCCAGCGAGAGAAGCGCACCGCCTCCTGCCCGGTCTCGGGATGCTCGACGACCCATCGGTGCGCGATGAAATCGACCACGTGCGGCGCCCAGACCATGCACGCCGCGATCGCGCCCAGCAGGATGAGCATCAGGAGATTGGCGAACGAATTGGCGAACCGCCACGCCTCGGCCTCGCCGCGCAGCTCGCGCTCCTCGATGAACAGCGGGATGAACGTCGGGAAGATGAACTTGTCGAACACGACGTAGAGCGTCCAGATGATCGTGCTCTCGGCGAACATATACGCGTCGAACACGTGCGACAGTTCCTCCGTCCCGAATTCGCGGAGGATGAGCGTCTTGACGATGAACCCGCCGAACTTCCAGAAGACCTGGAAGATGAAGATGGTGATCATTGCCCGCGCGATGCGGCGCCCGACGTGCTCTTCGCTCAAGCGTTCGCTCCGACTGCTCTATCCAGGATCTGCGCCATCCGTGCCGCCTGGTTCCGCCGCGTGTATTGTTCGACGGCCTCGGGCAGCCCGTGCCAGGCCGGCCCGCCATTCTCCTGCCACTCGGCGGTCCAGTCCAGAAGAATGTCGGCGATTTCTTCGGCCGTCCGCCCGGCTTTCCCGGCGCGCGTTTCTTCGAGCAGCAAGTCGATCACGCCGCCGTCG
>JBDREM010000054.1:0-24961 GCA_043819695.1 Planctomycetota bacterium | reverse complement strand
GCTCGCCGCCGCCGTTGCCGCGGCATGGCCCCGGGGTGAGCGGGCGGGGCGCCGCATCCTGGCGCTCGCCGCCGCCGTCGCCGTCGCGCTCGCGATGGCCGCGCCGAGGTTGCCGGCGGCGAACGTTCTTGCCGCGGCCGTCATTCTCGCCGCTCTCGCCATCGGACGGCCGAGGGCCGACCGGCAGATGCTGCTCCTCGCGGCCGCCGCCGTCTCGGCGTTCGCGCTCTACCGCCACGCCAACACATCGATTCCGTTCCTTTGGCTGGCGGCCGACGCCGCCGCCGGCTGGCTCGGCCACCTGGCGGGCACGATTACGGGGCTTCCGCTCTGGGTCGGCTCGACGTTCGCCGGGCTCGACTTCCTCGTGCTCACCGGCGCGCTGTACGCCGGCTGGCTGATCATGTTCAGGCCCGGGCCGGCACGGGCGGCGCTCGTCCTCGCCGCGATCCTCGCCGGCCACCTGTTCTACCTCTGCGCGCTCACGCTCGCGCCGGGCCTGCTCTACGCGCTGCCCGTCCACGCGGGGGCGAAGGCGGCCGAGCCGCCGCCGGCAGTCTGGTCACAGGCCGGCCCCATCTTGTGCGGCGTCGTCCTTTGCGCGTTCCTCGCCGGATGGTACGTCGCCTGGTTCATGCGAGCGAGGCCGGGCCGGACACGCATGGCCGTCGTTCTCGGTGTCCTCGTTCTCATTCAGGCCGCCTGCTTCTGCCTGCTCGTGTTTGCGCGTGACATTGTGGCCGCGCTGCCGGCTCCGCCCGACCCTGCGAAGCGGGTCTGGCCGCCCAGATCGGTCTGGTCGCTGACCGTCGCCGTCCGCACGCTTATCCCGTGGAACATGCAGCTCATCGCGTGCGCCGTTCACGTCGCCGTCGCCGCGTTGATGCTCCGTTCGCCCGCGCGGCCCGCCCGCGCCGGCGGCCGGCCCGCCTGGCTCGGCCCCGTCCTTACGGGCGGGGCGGTCTTGCTCGCGCTCCTCATCCCCGTCCTGGGGACCCTCACCCTCGGCAAGTCCGACTTGGCGGGCAAGACAGTCGTCGTTTACAAGGAAGGCTTCCTCAACTGGCTCAAGCCGAAGCACGACGACTACGGCCGGCTTGCGATCGGCATGTACGGCGCGCTGCCCGCCCACGTCGAGAGCCTCGGCGGGCGCTGCCTCATCTCGCCCGAGCTGTCCCAGGCGGACCTCGATGGCGCCGACGTGCTCGTCCTGCTCTTCCCCGACGACGTCTGGGAAGAAGACCAGCTCGAGCGCATCGAGGGCTTCGTCCGCGGCGGCAAGACGCTCCTCGTCTTCGGCGAACATACGAGCGTCGTGACGAAGGAGCCCAAGGACAAGGAGAAGAAACCTGTCGCGAGCATTCGGGACGTCGTTCAATGGACGGGCATGCCCGCCTGGATGCGCACGTGGACGGAGTACAGCGCGTTCAACGAACTACTCCAGCCGACCGGGATGCGCGTCATCTTCGACTCCGCGACGTTCGAGGTCGGCGGATGGCTCCAGTCGTACGAGGCGCTCTCGCACCCGGCGACGACCGGAATGCCGGACGACTACAACGAGTTCGGCGTCGTCATCGGGGCGTCGATGCGGGCACGGTGGCCGGCCAAGCCGATCCTCGTCGGCCGGTGGGGATGGGGCGACCCGGGCGACCCCACCAAGGGCCGCTCGATGATGGGAAACCACAAGTACGACCCCGGCGAGAGACTGGGCGACATCCTGGTCGCCGCCGAGCAGAGGATCGGCAAGGGGCGCGTTATCGCGTTCGGCGACACCTCGGGCATGACGAACGGCATCTCGGTGGGAGCGTACAAGTTCACGTCGCGCCTGCTTGGCTATGCGGCGAGCGCGCCGAGCGGGCCGCAGGAGACGTGGCGGGGCGTTCTCGGCTTGTTCGCCGCGCTGGCGCTCGCCGCGCTCCTCGGCTCGAGCCCGACGTGGCGGCGCGTCGCCGCGTCGGCCGCGGTCTTCGCCGCCACGCTCGCCGTCTGCACAAGCGCGAGCTACAACGCGGCCACGATCCTGCCCGACGGCCGCGGCAAGATCTTCCGCGACGCCAAGGAATACTTCTCCGACGGCAAGGGCACGACGCCGCGTGACAAGGCACAGGCCCCGGTCACCCGCCCCGGCCAATTGCCCATCAATAATCTCGCGTACATCGACAACTCGCATCTCGAACCGTTCAGCTCCGAGTCCTGGCGGATGGACGGCACGATGGGCGTCACGCTCACGCTGATGCGCAACGGCTACATCGTCCGGGACCTGTCCGACTTCTCGGCCGAGCGGCTGAAGCGAGCGGGCCTCGTCCTGTCGATCGCGCCGGGCCGCGAGTTCACGCGGGCCGAGCGCGAGGCCGTCCGCGAGTTCGTCGAGGGCGGCGGCATCTTCATCATCACGGTCGGATACGACGACGTCGAGCCGAGCCGCCGGCTCCTTGCCGACTTCGGGCTGATGGTCGGGCTCGAGTTCCCATACACCGGCGAGCACGTCCTCGGCGTCAATCCGCAGGGCGAGCAAGCCTCGGGCCACACGCACGTGCACACGCACGCGGACACGGAGGCGAACACGAAGGCGGCGCCCAACGCGGCCACGAGCCCGGCCGCGAGGCGCTCGGTCCTCAAGAAGAGCATCGTCGAGCCCGAGCCGCAGGGGCACTTCAAGTCGCCGTACTACCGCATCTCCACCAGCCCGACCTCGTCCTACATGGTCTTTGTGCGTTTCGACTCGGGATGGGCCGTCAACTACGTCAGAATCGAGTGCACGAAACAGGCCTGCGGCCTGAAAGACGCCCGTGTGATCGCGAACACGCTCAGGAGGGTGCCGGAGACCGGGAAACACGTCAACCTGCCCGTCATCCTGGTGCGAGAGGCCGGCAAGGGCAAAGTCGTCCTGGTGGGCGACACGGGCTTCGCGATGAACAAGAATCTCGAGGTCGAGAGCGGCTGGGCGTTCGAGGGAATGCGCGAGAACCCGCATTTCTGGCGCTGGTTCCTGGCCGATTTGCGAGGCCAGGAGCAGTGGCTGCCGCCGGAGCCCAAGCCCAAGGCGGCCGCGGATGACCATAATCACGATGAGGAAGATGCGGAATGATCCTGCGCTGGCTCGGCATCGCATTTCTCGCCTTCTCGTGGCTGCCGGGCCTCGGGTACTACCACGACGGCGCCTGGCCCACGTGCGTGACCGACACCGTCATCGGCTCGCAGATCGCAGTCATTCCCACGTGGGCCATTCCCGTCATCATCGGCTCGCTGCTGCTGGCCGGCTCAAGCCGGTGCGCGCTGAAATGGCAGTATTCGCTCGCGGCTATAGCGTCGTTGCTGCCCGTCCTGTTACTTGCCCCGTGGCCGCACCGGACCGGCCCGCTCCTCATAGCCTTCGGGCTCGCGCTGTCGATCATTCCCAGGCCGCGCCGCCTGTGGGAACGCGTCGGCTTCAGCGGCATCGTCGCCGGCGCCGTCATGCTCGCGCAATCGCTGGCGATGTGCGCATACGAGACCGTCACGGCCTACTCACATGACCTCCCCAGGCCGCTCGCCTGGCTGATGGTCGGCGTGGCGAAGCTGCTCGGGATCGGCGCGACGTTCAACGGCACGGACGTCGTCATCCATTCGATGCGCGAGACGAACCGCCTCGCGCCGACCTGGGACTTCTTCCTGCCGCCGACCACGCTCTGCTTCTTCGTTGGAGCCATCGTGTTTCTGGCGGCCAAGACCTGGGCGGACGCGCCGCACGATCGCCGGGCCGCGTGTTTCTGGAAGGCGGCCGGCGCGCTGGCCGCCGCGATGATTCTCTGGCTGCCGCTGCGGGCGGGGCTCCAGATGGCCCTCTACCTACACCGCGTGCTGCGAACCGGCTACGACGATCCGCTCGTCATAGCGCACCAGCTTTGGAGCAGATGGCCGCTCGCGCTCTTCCTGCTCGGGCCTGTGCTGCTCGCCTGGCGGTTCGCACGCGTCCCCGCCGAGGCCCGCCCCGCTCCCCCTGAGCCTTTGCACAAAGAGACATGGCGCATAGTCGCGCCCGCCGTGCACGTTCTCGTGGCCGTGGCCGCGCTCACAGCTTCCCTGTTCTGGGATCCCGTCGGCGAGCGCCAGGCAGGCCGCGTCATCTTCGACGAACATCTCTCCAGGTGGGAATCGACCGAGCGGCCCTACGACACCGAATGGTACGACGAGGACAAGACGCTCGGCCTCGGGCAGAAATCGGCCTACAACTACGCCGTCCTCTACGACTACTGCTCGCGTTTCTACCACGTCTCGCGCCTGGGCACGCAACGCTGGCGCGAGGCCGGGCTCGAGAAGAAGCCGGTGACGCCGGTGACCGACGCCGTCCTCGCCGACTGCGACGTCTTCATCATCAAGTGCCCGACGGAGCGATACTCACCGGACGAGATCGAAGCGATCCACCGCTTCGTCGAGCGCGGCGGCGGCCTGATGTTCGTCGGCGAACATACGAACGTGTTTCAGACCGGCACCTCGCTCAACGACATCGCGGAGAAGTATGGCTTCAGATTCCGGTACGATTGTCTCTTCGGCCCCGACGACACCCCGTTCGACCAACTGCATCCCCCGCCGCTTCTGCCGCACCCGATCGCCCAGCGCATGCCCCCGATGGACTTCGCCATCTCCTGTTCCATCGAGCCGAAGCTCGGCTCGGGCCGCACGGTCATCCGCGGGCGCCGCCTCAAGAGCCTGCCCGCCTACTACCACGCAAGCAACTTCTACCCGGCGGTCGAGGACCTGCCGTACGTGCGCTACGGCTCCTTCGTGCAGCTCTGGGCGACGCGGTACGGAAAAGGCCGCGTCGTCGCGTACGCCGACTCGACCATCCTGTCGACCTTCAGCGTGTTCGAACCCGGCAAGGCCGAGATGACGCTCGGCATGATCGAGTGGCTCAACCACCGCGACACGCTGTTCGACCCGCGATGGCTGCTGGCCGCGATCGGCGTCGTGCTGCTGGCCGCTGGGATCGTGTTCGCCAGAGGCAAGGGCGACGCCTGGGTGATCCTGCTCGCCGCAGGCACGCTCGGCTGGGCGGGCGCCGCCGCCGGCGTCCGGTTCCTGCACGACAAATCCATGCCGGCCCCCGTGCCGCGAGAAGGCCAGGCATTTGTCAACGTCATCATCGACCGCACCCTGTGCGACGCGCCGCTGTCGAAGAGCGGCTTCGTCGGCGGCAGGAAGGGAGCCTTTGCGCTCTTCGAAAGATGGATCCTGCGCCGGCCGTACATCACCGTCCGCGAGGGGGACAAGCAGAAAAAAGTCTTGCGGGAGGGCTACTTTACCTCGCGACGCGAGGACGCCGACGCTTTCACCGGCGACCTCCTTGTCTTCCTCTACCCGCACAAGCAGCCGGACAAGGATTTCCTCGCACGGCTCGTCCGATACGTCGAGCGCGGCGGCCGCGTGCTCGTCATCGATTCGCCCGAGAACGCGTCCGAGGTGCCGGACTGGGTGCTCTCGCTGCAGGGCCTCAGCGGCATCCCCGACGCCGATGATTTCGTCACGACGCTCGGGCTCGACGGGAACTCGACGGCCAACGCCCTGCTCGAGCCGTTCGGCATGTCGCTGACGAGGCCGCTCGGCATCGCCGGCAAGCTCGAGACGCCGGACGGCTGGCCGTCCGTCCCCGTCGTTGCGTCGTGCGTCGTCAATGGCGGGCGGCCGCTGGCCCGGCTGGAAGGGCGGACCGTCGCCGCCACGAAGACGTACGGCAAGGGCTCGGTCACCGTCATCGGGTTCGGCCAGCGGTTCACCGACCCGGAGATGGGCGCGAGCGGGGACGTCGAGCCCGACGACCGGCTGCGGAAGGTCTACGATCTGGAGTTCAAGCTGATCCCCGCCATCGTGGCGGACAAGCTGCCGGTTCTTGGCCCGTCCGTCCCGCCCGTTGTGGGCGGGGCGAGCTCGGATTAGGATCAGTACCAGTAACTTAAGGAACGTACCATGCGTGCGCGAGCGTTTCTCGTAATCTTACCCCTGATCGTAATCGCTGTTTCGTAACTTGCGCTGTCGAAGAGGATTACGATTATGATTAGGATTAGGACAAAGAAGGCCTCGAGCCCTCTGTCGTCTCTGCGGGAAGGTGATGCAGCCCAAGTTCCGGGTATTGGGATTAGGATTCACTGTCCGGGGCCGGCGCCGGCGGCGCGGCCCGGAGGAAAACGTGCAATGAGAAGAGTCATTTTGATCGCCGCGGCGCTCGTCATCGGCGCCTCGGCTTCCGGTTGTGGGGACCGATATGAATCGGCCGTCGAGGCCTACATGTCGCACCTGAAGGAAGTCAACGATATCCTGGCCGGCGTGAAGGACGAAGCTTCGCTGAAGGCCGCCCAAGTGAAGCTCGAGGAGCTTGCCGGAAAGATCAAAGCCGCCAACGAGCGCCTGGCCGAGCTGCCCCCGCCGCCCAAGGAGAAGGAGGAGGCGCTGAAGGGCAAGTACGAAAAGGAGATGCGGCAAGCGGCGGCCGATCTGAAGAAAAACCTCAAGCGCCTCACCGACATCGAGGGCGGGGACGAGATCGGCAAGGTCTTCAAGCGAGCGGCCGGCTCGTGACGGCCCGCCTGCAGCGGCCCGTCGCAAGGCCGGCTTCCCCCGCGTCTGTGCCGCGGCCTCCCGACTACAATTTCTGTAACACTTCAGCCAAATGAAGAGGCAGAATCGCTTCGGGAGGCCGGCGCTGCGCCGCTCTCGTAGCACGGGCATCCTGCCCGTGATTCCACGGCCTGGAAGGCCGTGCTACGACGGTGTGCCGACCACTTCACTTAGCTGAAGTGTTACATCTGGGCGAAGTTCGAGCCGAAGCCCGGTACGCGGGGCGCCCCGGTCCGCATCAGCATCGAGGTGGGCGACGTGTCGAACCTTGTCCTCGTGACCGACTTGGGTCCGAAGGGCGACATCGGCGCCCACGGGTCCTGGGCCGGCGCACTCCTCATCAAGAATTAGCCCGCACGCCCATCGGCGTGTTCGCCCGGCACTGCACCTCGCGCCGCCGCAGGCGCCTCCCCTGTTCTCGAGTCGCGCCTACAATTCCTCTACGTCGTCGTGCTCGCCGTCGCCGCGCTCGCCGTCGCCGCCGCGAGCTTCTGGAGCGCCTCGATCGCCTGCTCGCCCTTGCCGGTTTTCACCTGCAACTGTGCGAGCGAGAAGCGCGAGTCCTCGATCATGTTGCACTCGACGCGGAACACGTAATCCTTCGCGAACCGGTCGATGAGGTCCAGGGCGCGCTGGTCGAGCGGCTCGCCGCGGCTCGCGCGCTCGAGGATCTGCGGCATCTCTCGCGGCGGGCCGTCGTGCTCCTCGGCGCGGACCGTGCCGCACGTTGCCGCGACAAGTCCCATGCACAGCAGAATGACGCGTCCCATATCAGCCTCCCTTCTTCGGTCGGCTCCCCCGGATCTTCGGGCATTCTGGTGTTGAAGCTTCCACTCATCTAATTCTACCGCACTTCGCAACGCCGGGCAAGAATCGTGCCCCCTGAGTCATCTTCTG
Organism: Planctomycetota bacterium; assembly: GCA_043819695.1. Taxonomy (GTDB): domain Bacteria; phylum Planctomycetota; class PUPC01; order PUPC01; family PUPC01; genus CAYLQD01. The sequence continues at coordinate 17,473 of JBDREM010000054.1, read as the reverse complement.
TCGCCCGTTCCACGGGCTTTCCGCGAGACCCCGCAATTGACCCGTTACCCGATGCGCGAGCGGCCGCGCGACAAAAATTTACCATATGGTATCTATATGGCACGGCCGCCGAGCTCGGGATCCGGTGCGCCGCACTGTCGTCGCGCTGTATCATATTCTGCTCACAGGAGTTGCGGGGTTCAGCATTCAGCACATGGCGCTGCCGGTCGGGTAACATTTTCATACCATATGGTATATAAATGTTACTCTTGGGGGGCTGCCCAACCCGGCGCGAGGCGATATGCTGAACACGAGAAATCCCGGCACCGGCGGATGACCCCGCTCCAGAGATCGTCGTCGTCCTCGAAACGACCTCGTCCTCGAAACGACGTTGTCCTCGAAACGACCTCGTCCTCGAAACGACTGACGAGGACGACGACGAGAACGAGGGGAACGTGGGCTTTGCTCGTTACGGAACTCCCCGGAGATCAAAATCAACTCCTACGGGCAGGGTGCCCGTGTCACGGGTGGTCTCGGTTCTGTTCGCGCACGCCGTGATCGGCGTCTCGACTCCCCGGCGCGAGCGGCCGCGCGAACCGCGGTGAGCTTTTCGCGCCCGTGCCGGGCCGCGCCCGACTTACGCTTGGCATCAACGGGCGACGCCTGTAGAATTGTTCATCTGATTTGAGCGAGATTGCGCCTTGGCGGACGCGGACAAGGATGTCGGCATCACGACGACGATCCCGTCGGAGATCGTATACGCCGCGGGCCTGCGGCCGGTGGACCTGAACAACCGGTTCATCACGTCGGCCGACCCGGCGAAGATGGTCGAGGACGCCGAGCGCGCGGGTTTTCCGCGGAACGTCTGCTCGTGGATCAAGGGCATCTACTCGGCGGCGCGCGGCCTGGGCGTGCGGCGCATCATCGCGGTCGCGCGCGGCGATTGCAGCAACACACACGCGCTCGCCGAAATCCTCGAGACCGATGGGGTCGAGATCATCGACTTCTCGTTCCCGTACCGGCGCGACCCGGACGGCCTTCGGGCCGAGCTGGCGAGGCTGTGCGAACGCCTCGGCACGACGATGCCCGCGGCCGAGGAGCAAAAACACCGGCTCGACGCCGTCCGCCGGACGGCCGGCGAGATCGACCGGCTCACGTTCGAGGAGCTGCGCGTGTCCGGCGAGGAGAATCACCGGTGGCTCATCAACTGCAGCGACTTCGGCGGCGACCCGGACAAGTACGCGGCCGACGCCGAGACGTTCCTTGCCGCGGCGCGCGGGCGCGGCCCGCTGCGCGATCGCCCGAGGCTCGGGTTCATCGGCATCCCGCCGATTTGCTCGGACCTCTATGCCACGCTCGACGGGCTCGGCGCCGCGGTCGTCTTCAACGAGATGCAGCGCCAGTTCAGCATGCCGTACGAGACACACACGCTGCTCGAGCAGTACCGCGCATACACGTATCCGTACGACATTTTTTTCCGGCTTGATGACATCGAGCGCGAGCTGGCGCGGCGGCGGATCGACGCCGTGATTCATTACGTGCAGAGCTTTTGCTTCCGCGGCATTCAGGACCGGCTCGTGCGCGGCCGGCTCGGCGTGCCCGTGCTCACGTTCGAGTGCGACCGGCCCGGGCCGCTCGACGCCCGGAGCCGGACGCGGCTCGAGGCGTTCATGGAGATGATCGGCCAATGACGGCGCCGAAGAGAAGGGTCCCGCGCTGGTGCTGGACGGTCCTGAAGCTGGCGGCCGCCGCGTGCGTCGTCGTCTGGATGTTTCAGAAGGGCATCCTTGACCTGGCGGAGGAGGATCTCGCGCGCGCCCTTGCGAACTGGCGCTGGCTCGCGATCGCGCTCGCGGCGCTCCTCATCGGCATCTTCGTGCAGTCGGTCCGCTGGGGCATCCTGCTCCGCGCGCAAGGCATCCACGCCGGGACGATCGAGCTGTTCTCGCTCACGATGACGGGGCTTTTCTTCACGGTCATCGCGCCCGGCGGGATCGGGGGCGACGCGGTCAAGGCGTTCTATGTGGCGCGGGGGCGCGAGAAGGCAGCGGCGGCGGCCACGACCGTCTTCCTCGACCGGTTCCTCGGCCTGGCCACGCTCCTGTTCGTCGCCGCGGTGATGGTCGGCATCAAGTGCCGCACGCTCTGGTACAAGGAACTCGAGAAGCTCGACCGGTTCGGAATGCCGGGCGGGCGCGTGCTCGTCATCGCGATCGGCGCGGCCATCGCCGCCATCATCGTGTTCGCTCTGCTGGTGACGAACAAGCGCGTGCGGAGGTCGGCGCTGCTGAATCGGCTGTCCCGCTTCGTGCCGTTCCGCGGCACGCTCGTGAAGGTGTACGATGCGCTGCACGTCTACGGCGACAAGCCCGGCGCGATGCTGTCCGCGGTGCTCGTCTCCATCGCCGCCCAGACGATGCTCTATCTGGCCTACTATCTGTACGGTCTCGCGGTCGGCGCCGGGATGGAATGGTGGCATTGCGTACTCATCGTTCCGCCGGCGATGGTCGTCCGTGTGCTGCCGCTCGTGCCCGGCGGGGCGGGGCAGGGGATGGTGGCGATGGGGCTCCTGTTCCCCCTGGTCGGCGTGTCCGACGGCGCGGCCGTCGGCGCCCTCGGCGACGCGATGTTCTTCGTCGTTTATCTGATCGGCGGGCTGTTCTTCGTGTTCGGCAAGACCACGTACAACGAGATGCGCGCGGCAGTGCCGAACGTCCCGGAGGACGCATGAGCGAGCTTCAGGAGTACAAGGGCGGGATTCACGTTCATACGGCGTACTCGGACAGTTCGGGCCGGATGCCGTACGTCATCGAGTGCGCCCGGAAGGCGGGGCTCGATTACGTCATCATCGGCGACCACAACACGCTGAAGGCGCGCGACGAAGGCTGGGACGGTTACCACGACGGCGTGCTCCTCGTCATCGGCGTCGAGGTCTCATCTTCCAGGGGCCACACGCTGGCGCTCGGTCTCGACCGCTGTGCCCGGCGGGTCCCGGCACACCCCGACGAGTACCTGCCGGAGATCGAGCGCGCAGGCGGCACCGCTTTTATCGCGCATCCCGAGCAGAACGGCCGCAGAACCTTTCGCTGGAGCCGGCAGGACTGGCCGGACCTGAAGACCGACTGCTACGCCGGCATCGAGATCTGGTCGTACATGCACGACTGGTTCGAGTGGGCCAAGCCGTGGCATCCGATTGCGGGGATTCGGCATCCCGAGGCCGGGATCACCGGGCCGCTCGCCGAAGTGCTGCGGGCCTGGGACGAGATGGCCCTTCGGCGTCATATCTCGGGCATCGGGGCGCTCGATGCGCACGAGCTTCGCCTGCCCATCCACCAGTTCAAGTGGCCGCTGCTCAAGATACTGCCGCTCGAGTACACGCTGAGCACCATCCGCACGCACGCGCTCATGCGGCCCGCGTCGGGCGATGCGGCGGCCGACATCGCTGCGCTGACCGACGCCCTCGCCGCGGGCAGATGTTTCACGGCCTATGATCTCATCGGAGACGCGACCGGCACGCGGTTCGCGGCGCGGCGCGGCCAGGAAACGGCGCGGATGGGCGACGAGGTCCGGGCCGGCGGCGAACTGGAGTTCACGGCGGCCGTTCCGCGCGAGGCGGACATCGCCTTGCTGCGGAACTCGGACGTCGTCGCCAGAGCGTCAGCCTGCCAACTGACGCACCGGGATGCGCGGCCGGGCGTCTACCGTGTCGAGGCACACCTCGGCGGCCAGCCGTGGGTCTTCACGAATCACATTTACGTCAGGTGAGCGGTCGCAGGAACTCGGCGAGCCGGCTTCTCACTGGATGACTTTGGCCAGGTCTATGTCTGATCTGATGAGGTCGTTGACGACGGTCGAGACGTCGGTGTGCTTGTTTTCCGCAATTTTCTCCACGAAGCTTCGGACCTGAGAATCGAGATAGACAGGAAGGTTGAGCTTTGTGTCCGGGCGGTAGAACTTGCCTCGTTCTCCCTTGGAGAAATCATACTCCTTTTTCACGTTTCTACTCCTGATATTGTTCGACCTCGTGTTTTGTCGCCTTGCGCGTTGATATTATGCGAATGCGCACCGTCGATTCGCCAACTTCCTCTTAAGTGTGGTGCACGACGACGAGACCTCCCGCCGCCGAAAGGCCGAGTGTCATCCATCGATCCTCGGCCGCGCTATGATCTTCGTCATACATGGACAGCGCTCGGGGGTCCTTGAAAACCGTCGCCGCGTGTTCAAAGCTGACCCCGTGCTTTTTCCGGCTCTGCTTCTCCTTGTCTGGGTCCCACTCAAAATTGTACTGCACGATAACCCCTTACTGGCTGCCACACGCGAAACATCAGGATACAATAATCCGAGACGTGTATCAATCACTCAGACTGCGTTTTTTTTCGACGGTGAGGCAGCCTTTGCAGAAGGTTGGGATCAGGATCAGGGTTCAGGTCGAGAGGCGGTCTCTGAGGAACGCGGCGAGCCGTCCGGCGACGTGGTCCGCCGTTTCATCGGGGGCCACGTCGAACCACTCGACGTTTTCCATCCGCTTGAACCACGTCATCTGCGCCTTCGCGAACTGGCGCGTGTGGAGCTTCAGCAGCTCGACGGCGTCGTCGAGCGCGCACTCGCCGTTGAGATGGGCGAGCATCTCCTTGTAGCCGAGCGACTGCGACGCCTCCCTGCCGAGCGGCATCGGCGCGGACGTCAGCCGGCGGACCTCGTCGAGCAGGCCGGCCGCCATCATCGCGTCGACCCGCCGGTTGATGCGGCCGTGGAGGTCGGCCTTCTCGCGCCGCAGGCCCATAATCACGGCGGCGTACTTCTCGTTCGGCCGGCCGAACTGCTCCTGCAGTTCCGATATCGGCGTGCCGGTCTTCTCGTGGACCTCGAGCGCCCGTTCGATTCGGCGGAGATCGTTCGGATGGATGCGCTCGGCGGCGGCGGGGTCGACCTCGGCCAGCCGCCGGTGCAGATGTTCGGACCCGCGCTCGGCGGCCTCGGCGCGCAGCCTCGAGCGGAAGTCAAGGTCCGCGGGCGGCCCCTCGAACAGCCCCTCGGTCATCGCCTTCAGGTAGAGCGCGGTGCCGCCGGCGAAGAGCGGGACGGCTCTCCGCCGCGTGATCTCCTTGATGGCGCGTTCGGCGCCCTCGACGTACAGGGCCGTGCTGAAGTGCTGGCCGGGATCGGCCACGTCGATCATGTGGTGGTGGGGCACTGTCGCCCGCCGCTCGGGCGGCGGCTTCGCCGTGCCGACGTCCATCCCGCGGTAGACCTTCATCGAGTCGAGCGAGATGATCTCCGCGCCGACCTCTTGCGCGAGCGCGACCGCGGCGGCGCCCTTGCCGCTTGCGGTCTGCCCGATGAGGAAGTAGAGGCGGGTGCGCTGCATGTGTCAGCGGCGGAGCTCCTCGATTCCCTCGTAGCGTTGCTGGAAGAGCGTGGAGTAGAACTTGACGATCTCATAGCCGATGTAGGCCGCGACGGCAATGTATATGAGAATCGGCAGGACGACGGCCATCCGCTTGAGAGCGGTCTCGGCTTCGTTCTCGTAGTAGTCGGCGGCGTTGGTCAGCATGCCCGACAACTGCCCGCTTTCCTCGCCCGTCGCGATCATGTTCACGAACGCGGCGGGGAACCCGCCGACCGACCGCATCGCCTTGTTGAGCGGCATGCCGCCGTCTATCAACGGCCGCATGCGGCGGAGCTTGCGGCGGACAATCTCGTTCCCGCACGCGTCCGCCGTCATCGGCATCGCTTCGCCGAGCGTCGTGCCGGAACCGTAGAGCCCGCCGAGCGCGCGGGCGACGCGCGAGATCGCCAGCTTCTCGGCAACGCCGGAGAGGACCGGCACGAGGTCGCGGAGCACGTCGATCACATAGGCGATCGGCGAGAACTGCTTCAGAATCCTCGGCACCACGAGCACGACGAAGAGGAGGCCGTAGAAAATTGCGAACCGCGGCAGTGCGAGCTTCCAGTAGGGCGCGTCGGCGCCGCCGAGCCGCGCGATGAGAGGCAGGGCCAAGAATGCGAAATGGAGCAGCAGGACGGGGTAGAGCACGGCCGTGATGACGATTGTCACGAGGCGGGAGCGCCGCTCGCACGACTCGGCGATGGTCTCAAGGATTTCGTCGAGCCGGCCGCCCTGCTCGGCGGCGCGGATCATCGCCACGTGTATGGGATCGAAGATGTCCGGGAACATGGCGAACGCGTCGGCCAGGTTCCCGCCGTCCATGATGTGCTGCTTCATCAGGGGCATGCGGCGGCGGATCGCGCCGGAGACCGACTGCTCCTCGAGTGTGTCGAGCGCCCGCACGACGGTCAGGCCCGCGCCGAGCATCGACGCGAGCTGATGGTAGAACTTGCCCAGCGTTCCGGCCGTCGGCCCGATGCGGAACGGATTGATGAGCAGGCGCCGGAGCATCGGCTGTTCGGTCTTGGCTGTGCAGTTCATTCTGGAGACCCAGAATACGGCGCAAAGGGGGCAATTGCAACTTTACTGGCGGCCGGCGTCGCCGAGGGTCAGCGCGCGCGGGAGTCGGTCTGCCACAGATCGAGGTTGGGGCCGAGCTTCTGCTTGACGGCGTCGGTTGCGGCCGCGAGCTCTTCGATCAGGCCGTCGGGCAGTTCGATGTCGGCGGCGGCCGCGTTCTCGAGCGCCTGCCGCGCGTTGCGGGCGCCGGCGATGACCGACGCCACGCCGTCCTGGTGCAGGAGCCAGGCGAGCGCGACCTGTGCCATCGGCCGGCCCAGGCGCTCCGCCGCCTGCCGCACGCGGCCGAGCGCCGCGAACGCCTCGGGCTCCGCGCCTTCTTCGCTGTGGCGCGACTGCGGGCGATCCTTGCTGAAGAGCCTTGTGCGCGCGCGGCCCTCGGGCACGTCGTCGGCGCACGAGAACTTGCCGGTCAGCATCGCCTCGGCCAGGGGCGAGTGGCAGAGGAGGCCGACCCCGCGCTCGACGCAGAGCGGCAGGAGGTCGAACTCGGCGGCGCGGAACAGGAGGCTGTACGAGACCTGGTTCGTTTCCGCGCGGCAGACACCGAGGAAATCACGGAGATCAATCGGGCCGAAGTTCGACACCCCGATGGCGCGGATCTTGCCTTGATCGAGCAGTGTTCGCAGGGCTCCGGCGGTCTCGTCAAACGGCACGCCGTGGTCGGGCCAATGGATCTGGTACAGGTCGATATGGCCGGTCTGGAGGCGCCGAAGACTGGTCTCGCAGGCGGCAATGGCGTCGTCGCGGCGCATTTCGCCGCTGCTGAGCTTCGTCGCGATGACGGCGTTCTCGCGGTGCGGCTTCAGGACCCGCCCGAGCATCTCTTCCGAGCGGCCATCGCCGTAGGCGGGCGCCGTGTCGAAGAACGTTACGCCCGCGTCGACGCTGGCTTCGATGGCCTCGACCGCGTCGCTCTCGTTCTGCCGGCCCCAGGTTTGGTCGCCGACGATTGCCCAGCAGCCCATGCAGACGGCCGAGACTTCGATTCCTGACTTGCCGAGCATTCGGTATTCCACGAGCACCCTCCTGTGACGGGGTTGGCCCTGCCGCCGGCCGGTTGCGTAGTTTAGCGTCCCGGCGGCGCGGAGACAAGCAGCCGCGACGAATTTATGCCGATTTTGAGGTTGACTGGTCTGGGAAAGCGCCGTAAAATAATGGTGTACTTGATGACCGGGCGGCATGGACGTCGTCTGGTCAGTTCCACCCGTGTTGGCGCTCATTCGGTTGCCGCGGGCGGCGATGGACCGCTTGGGTGACAGAGAGCCATTGGGAGAGCATAGAGTTCTTTTTTAAGACACTGCACGCCGTTTCGCTTCGTCGGAGGGCTTTGTCGAGGCGGGTGTTTGGTGTGCCGTGAAGTTTGCAGGGTCGTGTGGTTGCAGCGGCTTGGCCGCTAACTCACTGTTGAACAGGTAGTTACGCTAAGGCTGAGCTCACAGGAAACTCGTTGGGAGCCGGGCAGGGCGAAGGGACGGTAGTCAGAACTCAGGCCGGTTCTGCTCGGCGAACGCGAGGTGGCTGCTCCGATCAGACGGAGCGGTCCGGTGATTGGGTGACGCGTTGGCGTCGCCTTAAGGCCACACGGCGAGGCCCGTCCGGGCCCTCTTTGCTCGCCAATCTCTGATCCCCAAGCATTAACCCCTGCGCCTGTTCCGGCGTGCGGCCGTCGGCGCCCGCGCGGAGCCGAAAACCGCAAACAATTGTGTAAAAAGGAGTGGGGCAGTGAACAGTTCATGGTTCCTGGTAGCCCCGATGCTCGGTGCGGGCGGGTCGGACATCCTGATGTTCGGCATTCCCAGCATCGTGGTCGGTCTCGCGATAGGATACGGCGTTTGGCTGCTCAGGCGGAAAGAGGCCCAGCAGAAATTCGCCGAAACGGTTCAGAGGGCCGAGCAGGAGGCCGACCGCGTCATCAAAGAGGCCAGAGTCGAGGCCAAGGAGGAGCTGCTGAAGATCCGCTCCGAGTTCGAGTCGGAGACGCAGGAGACGCGGCAGGAACTTCGGCAACTCCAGCGCCAGTTGGCGAAACGCGAGGACGGCATCGACCAGAAGAACGAGAGCCTTCTCAAGAAAGAAAAGTACATCGAGAACCTCGAGAATGACCTTGCCGAGCGCCTGCGAAAGGTCGCCGCGAGCGAGAAGGAGCTCGATGAGCTGATCAACAAGGAGAAGGACACGCTCTTCACTCTGGCGAACATGACGCGCGACGAGGCGGTCAAGATGCTGCTCGACCGCATTCGCGACGATGTCACGCGGGAGGAAGACCAGATCGTGCGCCGCTCGATCGAGCGCATCCAGGAGAGGTCCGACGAGAAGGCGCAGGAAATCGTCGTCGCCGCCATCCAGCGATGCGCCGTCGAGCACACCGCCGACAGCGTCGTTTCGGCCATCGATCTGCCCAGCGACGACATGAAGGGCCGGATCATCGGCCGCGAGGGCCGGAACATCCGCGCGTTCGAGAAGGCGACCGGCATCGACGTCATCGTCGACGACACGCCCGGCGTCGTGGTCGTGTCCGGGTTCGACGGCGTCCGGCGCGAGATCGCCCGCCGCGCCATGGCGAAGCTGATCGAGGACGGCCGCGTCCATCCCGCGCGGATCGAGGAGCTCGTGAGCAAGTGCCGGAAGGACGTGAACGAGATCATCCGCAGCACGGGCCGGCAGACGTGCGCCGACCTCGACGTCCAGGGTCTCCGCCGCGAAGCCGTCGAGAACCTCGGCCGGCTCAAGTACCGCACCTCGTACGGCCAAAACGTTCTCCAGCACTCGATCGAGACGGCCAAGCTTTGCGCCGCAATTGCCGGCGAACTCAAGCTCGACACCGCGCTCGCGCGCCGGATCGGGCTGCTCCACGACATCGGCAAGGCGGTCGACCACGAGGTCGAGGGCGGGCACCCCGAGATCGGCGCCGACCTCGCCCGCCGGTACGACGAGAAGCCGGTGGTCATCAACGCCATCGCCGCCCACCACGAGGGCTGCGCGCCCGAGAGCGTCTACGCCGTGATCGTCCAGGCGGCCGACGCGATCAGCGCCTCGCGGCCCGGGGCGCGGCGCGAGAGCCTCGAACGATACATCAAGAGGCTGCAGAAGCTCGAAGAGCTCGCCAGTTCGTTCCAGGGCGTCGAGACGACGTACGCCATTCAGGCCGGCCGCGAGATCAGGGTCATCGTCGACGCGGGCCGCATCGCCGACGACCAGCTCGCCGTGCTCGCCCGCAACGTCGCCAACGAGATCGAGAAGGAACTCGCCTATCCCGGCGAGATCAAGGTGACCGTCCTGCGCGAGACGCGGTGCGTGGAATACGCGAAGTAGGCGCGATCGTATGAGCATCAAGATTCTGGCCATCGGCGACGTCGTCGGCCGCCCGGGGCGCACCGTCATCAAGGACAAGCTCGCCGGGCTCGTGGAGGAGCGCGGGGTCGACTTCGTGCTCGCCAACGGCGAGAACTCCGCGGCAGGCTCCGGCATCATCCCCGAGCAGGTCAAGGAACTGACCGAGAGCGGCATCCACGTCCTCACGAGCGGCGATCACATCTGGAAGCGAGCCCAGATCGTGCCCTTCATCGACAGCTTGCCGCTGCTGCGGCCGGCCAACTACCCGCCCGACGCGCGGGGCCGCGGCCACGGCGTGTTTACGTCGCCCGGCGGCCTCGAGATCGGCGTCATCAACCTCGTCGGCCGCGTCTACATGGGCCCGGCCGACTGCCCGTACCGCGCCGCCGACGGCGCCATCAGGGAGCTGTCCGCGAAGACGCCGCTCATCATCGTCGACATGCACGCCGAGGCCACCTCGGAGAAGGTCGCGATGGGCTGGTACCTCGACGGCCGCGTCACCGCCGTCGTCGGCACGCATACCCACGTCCCGACGGCCGACGAGCGCGTGCTGCCGGGCGGCACCGCGTACATCACCGACCTCGGAATGACCGGGCCGTACGAATCGGTCCTCGGCCGCCAGACGAAAAAAGTCCTGCACAAGTTCACCACGAGCATGTACGCGCAATTCGACGTCGCCTCCGGTGACGTCCGGCTGTGCGGGGCGCTCATCGAGGCCGACCCGGCGACCGGGAAGGCGCTCTCGATCGAGCGAATCAAGGTCCTCGCCGGCGGCTGACGCCGGGCCGGCGATCCGAGGCACACGTCCAGCCGATATTCCGCAGCGATCTTCCCCGCCCGCTTGGCGCGCCGGGTGAGCGGCGTTACAATGTTGGGGGAGGCAAGTGCATGCTCGGTTCCGGGGTCAAGATCTGCCGCGACGCCGCGATTCTCTCGGTGAAGAGGTCCGCCTCGGGCGCGCTCCGCATAACATACCCGCGTGTCGCGCAGGCTGCGCTCGCCTTTCTCCTGCTGCTCGCGGGCGCAGCGGCGTGGCTCGCCCAACTGCCGGAAGAGGTGTTGGAGGAGCCCCTGCAACATGCGCTCGCGCTGCTGCTCGTGATGCCCGGCCTGTGGGTGATGGGCAAGGGGCTGCGGCCGAGGCCGGTCATCGAGGTTGCGGGCGGCGAGCTGATCGTGCGGTATGGCCCGGCCTTCCTCGAGCATACCGTTGCGCGGCTGCCGCTCGACGGGCTCGAGGTCCAGGTGAGGACCGATCTTGTGCACGCGGTGCGGTATGACACGCACGCGGTCTCGAAGCGTCTCCTTGCCGCGTTGAACCCGCTGGCCAGCGGCCGCCTTCCTGAGAGCGAGGTCAGGCTTTACGTGCTCGAGGTGCGGAACGAAGGGCAGGAGGCGTGGCTGCCGGTGCTTGGCTCGCAGGTGGCGTCGGAGGTCGAGAACGCGCGGCTGGCAATCCTGGCCGCGATCGGGGACGTCGTCGCAGAGCTGGCCGAGGACGACGTATCCGAGCCCGAGGGAAGCGGGACGCGTCCGGATGCGGAATGACAGTTGGCGGGGCGCCGTCGCGGCGTTAGAATGGCTGTGGCGTTTCCGAGAGCCCATTCTGCCGTGAACAAGGGGGTGACGACGAGCGAATGGCGGCGAGCGCAGACAACCGGTCCGGCGCATCTCTTCACGCGGAGACCGGGCCCGACGGCTCGGTCGCGCTGCGGCTCGATGGGCGGCTGGACTCGGCGAGCACGGGCGCCGTCTGGCACGAGGCGGCGGAGGCGCTGGCCGCGCGCCCGCCCGGGCGGGTCGTCGTCGAGGCCGCGGGGGTCGATTATTGCGACGGGTCCGGGCTCGGCCTCCTGTTCCAGCTTCGGCTGCGCGGGCGGAAGGAGGGGTTCGAGGTCGAGGTCCGCGGGCTGCGGGCCGAGTTCCAGCGGTTGCTCGACGTGTTCGACGAGGCCGCGTTCGCCGACTTCGAGGGCGGGGGGCGCAAGCCGCTTCACGTCGCCGAGGAAGTGGGCCACGTCACCGTCGGCGTGCTCGACGACATACGCGCGCAGGTCGCGTTCGTGGGCGAGCTCTTTGCGGCGTTCACGCATGCGGCGCTGCACCCGCTTCGCGTGCGATGGAAAGACGCGCTGCTCGCCGCGGAGATGGCCGGCGCGAACGCGGTCGGCATCATCTCGCTGATCGGCGTCCTGTTCGGCCTGATCCTTGCGTTCAGCGGGGCGATGCCGCTGAAGCAGTTCGGCGCGGAGGTCTACGTGTCGGACCTCGTGGCGATCTCGCTCGTGCGCGTGCTCGGCCCGTTCATCACGGCCATCATTCTGGCGGGCCGGACCGGGTCGGCGTTCGCGGCCGAGCTGGGCACGATGAAGATCAACAACGAGATCGACGCGCTGTCGACGATGGGGCTCGATCCCGTGCGGTTCCTCGTCGTGCCGCGCGTTCTCGCGGCGACCTTCGCCGCGCCGCTGCTCGCGATCCTGACGAACCTGTCGGGCCTGATCGGCTCGGCCTTCGTGATTCGGTCGCTCGGTTATCCGCTCGTGACGTACATCGACCACGTGCAGTCGGTCATTGATTCAGGCGACGTGCTCGTCGGGCTCTTCAAGGCGCTCGTCTTCGGAGCGCTCGTCGGCGGCGTGAGCTGCCTCCGCGGCCTGCAGACGAAGACCGGCCCGAGCGCCGTCGGCATCTCGACCACGCGAGCGGTCGTCAGCAGCATCGTCCTGCTCGTCGTGGCAGAGGGCGTCTTCTCGGTCCTGCTCTACTACCTGGACATCTGACAGCGATGGATTCGGCCAGGGACGCGATCATTCAAGTGCGGAACCTGACGGCGGGATACGGCGAGCTCGTTGTCATCGACGACGTCTCGTTCGACGTCGGGCGGGGCGAGGTGTTCGTGATCCTCGGCGGCTCGGGCTGCGGCAAGAGCACGCTGCTGAAGCACATGATCGGGCTGCTCCCGCCCGTCGCGGGCGAGGTGCTGATCGACGGCGAGGACATCGTTGCCGCCGGCGGCGCGGACCGCGAGCGGCTGCTGCGGAAGTTCGGCGTCACGTTTCAGGCGGGCGCGCTCTTCGGCTCGATGACGCTGCTCGAGAACGTCTGCCTGCCGCTCGAGGAGTTCACCCGGCTGCCGCAGGAGGCCGTCAGGCTCGTCGCCTTGATGAAGCTTGATCTCGTCGGGCTGCGCGAGTACGCCGAGCACATGCCGGCGGCGCTGAGCGGCGGGATGCAGAAACGCGCGGCGATCGCCCGGGCGATCGCGCTCGATCCGGAGATCCTTTTCATGGATGAGCCGTCGGCCGGGCTCGACCCGGTCACGTCCGCCGGACTGGACGAGCTGATTCTCAGTCTTGCCGAGAGCTTGGACGTGACATTCGTGATCGTGACGCACGAGCTGCCGAGCATCCGCGCGGTTGCCGACCGCGTGATCATGCTGCGGCAGGAGACGAAGAAGATCGCGGCGGAGGGCTCGCCGGCGGAGCTGAGCGAGAACAGGGACGATCCCTGGGTCTGGAACTTCTTCAACAGGCAAGTTGGAGCGACGGATCAATGAGCACAAGAGCGAGCCACTTCAAGATCGGCGTGTTCGTGCTTGCCACGGTCGCCGTCCTGATCGCCGGCATCATCGTCCTCAGCGCCGGTGCGCTCAGGGGGGAGAGGGTGATGCTGGAGACGTACATCGACGAATCGGTGCAGGGGCTGAGCGTCGGCTCGGCCGTGATGCAGCGGGGGGTGCAGATCGGCCGCGTCACAAAGATCACGTTCGTGCCGCGAGAATACAAGGTGTCTCCAAGCCCGAAGAAGTTCTCGGAGTTCAGCAAGTACGTCATGGTCATAATGTCGATCGAGCGGGATCATCTTCCCGGCGAGACGGACCCGGAACTGAGAGACGCTCTGGCCGACGCCGTGCGGAACGGCTTCCGGCTGAAGCTGTCGAGCCAGGGTATCACGGGCATCACCTACATCGAGGCGGACTTCGTGGACCCGGAGCGGCACCCGGCGATGAAGCTTGACTGGCAGCCGAAGCGCCTCTACATCCCTTCGATGGCGAGCACGCTCGCCAGCTTCACACAGTCCGTCGACCATGTGCTTCGCACGCTCGAGCAAGTCGATCTCGTCGGTATCACCCAGAACCTCGACAAGGCGATACGGTCGCTGAACGACGCGGTCGAGGGTGCGAAGGTGGCGAGGATCGAGAAGGAGTTCGTCGCGCTGGCCTCCGAGCTGAGGCGCACGAACAAGCTAGTGATGGGATTCGTCGACGGGACGAAAGTCGACGCGGAATTCCGCCACAAGACCGACCTGATCACCGTCGTGCAGTCGATGGACAAGGCCCTCAGCACGCTCTCCCGCGAGGTCCAGGCCGCGCAGATCGGGAAGATGCGGGAGGACGCGGCCGCCCTGGTGGCCGACATCAGGCGCACCAACCAACTCGTGCAGCGATTGCTGGAGAAGGTGGAGGGCGATCCAAAGACAGGGGGCGTTCCCGAGACCGTCGCCCAACTGAACAAGACGCTGAAGCGAATGGAACAGTTCATGTCGGGGCGGCAGGCTCAGATCGACGCGATCCTTGCGAACGTCGGCAAGGCAACGGCGAACCTGGCGAAACTGACCGAGTCGGCGAAGAAGTATCCGTCGCAGGTCCTGTTCGGCAATCCGCCGCCTCGTTCGGAGAAAGTGCAATGAGAGACGCCCTGACTTGTCTGGCCGCGCTGGCCGTCGGCCTGGCGCTCGCTGCGGCCTGCGGATGTTTCGTTCCGGAGAAACAGTATCCCGAGAAGCAGCAGTACGTGCTCGAAGTGAGCCGCCCTGGAAGAGCGGCGGCCCCGCTTGGCGCGGGCGTGGCGAAGGTCCGCCGCTTCCGCATCTCGAGCCGCTTCGAGGGGACGGGCCTGGTCTATCGGACGGGCGACGTGAGCTACGAGGCGGACTTCTACAACGAGTTCCTGACGTCGCCGGCGTCGCTCATCACGGAGGAGGCCCGCGAGTGGTTCGGCGCGAGCGGCGTGTTCGCACAGGTTGTCGATGCGGGCAGCGCCGCCGACGCCGGCTATATCCTCGAAGGAAACGTCACCGGCCTCTACGGTGATTTCAGCGACGCGAAGAAGCCCAAAGCGGTGATGGCGATCTCGTTCCTGCTGCTCGACGACGACGGCGACGAAGTCTCCATTGCCTTCTTCAAGAAGTACCGGGCCGAGGCGCCGCTCGAATCGAACAGCCCCGCCGAACTCGTCAAGGGCTGGAACAAGTGCCTTGCGGAGATCCTGAGCGCCGCGGAAGAAGACCTGCGGAAGGCCGTGTCGAAGTAAGCTCAGCCGGTGACTCGGAAGTCCGTGAACTCGCCCGTCGCGTCGGAGTACTCGACGTCCACCTTGCTGACCTCGGCGTGCGGCGGGCCGCTGTTGCACCACCGGACCATCGACCGCACGCCGGTCTCCTCCCCCTCGAAGACCGCCTCGACCGTCCGGCCCCACGTGTTCCGCACCCAACCCGTAAGGCCGAGCCCGTGCGCCCGCTCCTGCGCGTACATCCGGAAGCAGACGCCCTGCACCCGGCCGTGGATCGTCAGCGTCGCCCGGACCTTTCCCATATTCGTCCCACCTCCGCCGCGCGCTGCGATCCTTACCTGCCGCGACTGTTCCTCTTTTCGTCCTCCGCCTCGGCGTCTCAATCGTTCTCGTCCTCGTCCTCGTCGTCGTCCTCGTCCTCGGTTTCTTCCGAAGCCGTTTCGTACGGTGCCCCCTCTTCCCGAACCGACTCCCCGCCCGAGAACCTGTCCACCAGTTTCGACAACATCGACACGATGCGGAATAGAAGCTCCTTTCCTCTGGCGACCCTTTCGCTCTTGCAGAATCCCTTTGCGACGAGCGCGTCGAGGCAGGCGGCGCACTCAGTTCCCGATCCGCGCGCATCATCGAAGAATTTGGCGCGGACGCGCCGCTGGCGCTTCCCGTTGCCCTCTGCCGTGTTGAACAGCGTGGACAGACTGCCGCGATCAAGGTGATCGAGGGGCTCGCGGGCCTTCGCGCCGTGAGTGTTCCGGACCTCGTCGATCAACTCCGTGACCCACGAGAGCAACGGAAGCTCCAACTGGTACACGTCGAGTTTCTCGTGATCGAACTGCAATTTGGCTGTTTCTCCTTTTCCCGGCATCGGGCTGCCCTCCAAAAACCGAGGACGACGACGAGGACGAGGACGATTACGACCACAACCGCAGCCGCAACTGGGCGAGAACCCTGAGCGTCAACTCATCGTTCCTTGCCTCTCGCCAGAACCTTGTTCGCCTTTTCGGTCAGTTCCTTCGCGATCAGTTCCGGCGGGATGCGGCCGCCGATGGCCTTCGACTCCGCCTCCTCGATGGCGTCGCGGGCCGCCTGCCAGCCGAAGACGCCGGGCTCAGGCCGGGCGAACGGAAGCGTGTCGAACGCGCGGCGGTTCCGCGGGCTCTTCGCGAAGAACGCCTTCACAACATCGGTCTCCGCGGCCGACTTCCTCACCGGCAGGTAGCCGGTGCCCGTCGACCACTTGGCCGTGACGGCCTTCGAGCAGAAATACCTGACGAACTGCCAGGCCGCGCGCTGCCGCTCGGGCGTCGTCTTCATCACGGCGATGTTCGCGCCGAACAGCACGGTGACCGGCTCGACGCCCTCCGCGTGCGGGATGATGGTCATGTCCCACTCGAACTTGTCCTTGATGTCCTCGTCGATGAACGGGCGCGTCGTGCTCGAGCGGATCAGGAACGCGCACCGGCCGCTCGAGAAATCCTTCCGGTCGCCGTAGCTCTCGCTGTCGATCTGATACGCGGCCCCCGTCTTGACCAAGTCGGAGATGAGCTTGAACGACGCGACGCCGGCGGGCTGGTCGAAGAGCGCCCGCGTGCGGTCGTCGGACAGAATCTTCCCGCCGAACGACATGACCATTGCGTCGACGGTCGACGCGTCGACCGACAGCGCGTATCCCTTCTTGCCGATCTTCTTCGCGGCGAGGCACTGCTCGCCGAACTCGGCCCACGTCCTCGGCGGCCCGTCGAACCCCGCCTCCTTCAGCAAGGCGGCATTGTAGTACAGCATCAGGATGCTCTTCGTGAACGGGAACGTGTAGTACCTGTCGCCGTAGGCCGGATAACGGTTGTTCGCCAGGATGCTCGGGAAGATGTCGGCCAGGCTCTCCTTCGAGAGCCCGATCTTCGGGTCGGCGATGTAGTCGTCGAGCGCGACGACCGCCTCGGACTCGACGTACTCGGCGACCATGCTTTCGTACGCGACGACGAGGTCGGGCAGCCGCCCGGTTGGGATCGTGACGCGGACCTTCTGGAACAGGGCGCCGTAGCCGCCGATGTAGCGGGCCGACACCTTCATCGGCGGGCCCGTCGCGTTGTAGGCGTCGACGATCTCCTGGAGCAGCTTGCCGTTCTGCTGCGCCTGCGTGTGCCAGAAGACCAGCTCCGCCGGCCGTTCCCGTTCGCCGCAGCCCGCCGCGGCCAATGCCGCGAGACACAATGCAGTGATGAGCATCTGTTTCATCGTTGTCCTTTCATCGAAGCTTCGTTCGTCCTGCCTTACGTAAGTTCAGGCCTTCTCGCCCCGCTGCCGTTCGGCGGCTATTATAGGTAAACCAACAGTTCAGTGAACAGCCCGATGATGAACAACAGTACCGGGCCAAGCAAGATGACGGAACGATCTG
>JBDREM010000053.1:0-26522 GCA_043819695.1 Planctomycetota bacterium | reverse complement strand
AGGATGGGTGTCCGTCGTGCGTCGGGTCGTCCGTCCCCGCGTTCGCGATGACCGACCTCGACAGCGCCGTCCGGGGGCGTATTCCGCACAAGGCCGGCGCGAGGTTGCTGCTCGAAGCGCTGCTGGGGGAGTAGCGCAGCGGATAGCGCGCCGGTCATTCCTGGCCACCAGTGGGTGTCTTGGCAGGACCGCTCCCGGAGATGGCAGAAAGAAACTGCTCGAGGAGCCCTCTGACAGCCTTGTCCCGCTCGGCCTTCGCTACCTTGCCCACCTTGATTTGGAATTCCCGCTGGACTATCTGCTCAAGGTAACGAAGGATCGTGGGGCCATTCTCAAGGAGGTACCGGCAAAGCACCTGGCGCTCCTCGCTCGAGTACGTGTGAGTCTCCTGCAAGCTTTGCAGGCATCCATCAAGCTGCATTGCCACTCCGCTCTTTGCTTGGCGATGTCCCGCCATGCGCGTCTCGTGCTTCCCATCATTTGGGTCTACGGTGAGCAAGAATTCATCGACAAGCTTCAGCATTTCGCGGGACATAGCAAGTGAGATGCCCTGCAAGTAGACAAGCTCTGTCGAGTAGTCTGTTCCCGACACGTGTGCCCGCGCGTATCGCTTTAGAGCGTTGCTTACTGCCGACTGCATTTGAAGACACATCGGCATCCTGGAATTCACATGGATGTCTCTATTCGTGAGAATCGTCTGGTTCGCGGATTCAATAACTCTCTTGAAGAGATCTCCAGACTTCCCGCTGCCAAATCGAGGATAGGATCCTCGAGGCATCTTCGCCAGATATGCGTCGAACTTGACGTAGTCTGTCGGGAGCCAGGGCCTTGTTGCGGCCGGTGCTCCGTTCTCCACGGCCTCCGCCGTTGTCTGGCTATGGTCCACGGTAACCGAACCAGGCTTTTTCGGCGCCGCGTCTGATGCGCTCCCGGAAGCCGGGGAGCGCCTGGTTACTTGTGTGCCCGCTGGATCATCACAAGAAGCGGCCAGGAGTACCAAGCAAAGAATTGCGAACGTTCTCATTTCTCTCTCCTCTCGTGAGAAGGGGAGCGCAGCCGTCACAACACAATCACGACATACCCGGCATCGATCCACTTGACGAGGCTGGGATGGCCGCTGTAGACGCCGATGAGCGGGACGCCGTCGATCTTCTTCAGTTCGTCCTTGACCTTGAACGCGCCGGCGCAGAGGTTAGACTGCACCCTCCAGCCGAGACCGCGTCGCCACGTGAGCGAAAACTAGCAGCATCACGAATGCAGCATTCACGCCGTAGAACAGTATGTACACACTGACCGTCGGATCGAGAAGAGGGCCAATCAGGCGACCCGCGAACGGGACGAAGATGTAGCCGGGCGCCAGATTGAGGAGCGCCGCGACGTAGAGCAGCCAGAACGACCAACGCTTTCTTTGCAGCAGACCGATACTTGCGACGAGAAGCAGAACCCAGGTCAGGGCCATCGCCACACCGAGCAGTACGTCAAGCCCTGTTAAGGCATGCACGACGCTGTTGTAGACAAGCTTTGCGGAAGACCAAGCCGTGCGTAGTTCTACTGTCAGACTTCGGGTATTGGCCGTAAGCAATCTTGGCACAGGAGGTTACACCGCCCAACCGTCTTTCGTGCGGAAGTGGCATGGAACGCGTGCGTTCTGTAGAGGGCGTCCATTCCGCTCTCCGAGGCGTTCCGCGGAATGCCCTTCCACGTTCTTGAAAGCACGAGGGTTGCAGGCCAAGTGGAACATCTACCGCCACAAGATGTTACGTCGTCGGCGAAGTCTGACAGTAGAAGTAGGCAGACGACGACCAGGCACAGGGCGGCCCCAACCCGGATGTAGTGTCCGATACGCGACATGCTGCTCTCCAACTGGGTTGTATGTGGTTTCCCGATAACAGGCCTGCCGCCCACCCTGCTATCATCGCCCAACCGCCAGCCTCCTCACGCCGTTTCCCTCGCCTTTCCAGATGGGTGATCCGCAAGTTGCCACTCCGTTCGCGTGCATTATGCGCCCGGACGCGGGATGGTGTCAAGCGCGTTGCGTTATTTTGGAGTGCGGTCGCTTGAGACCGCTTTGCCAAGGGGCGAAACCCCGCAGGCACCCAACGCGCTTTGAAAAGCGGCGTCAAGCCGCCGCACTCCAAAACGGACGCCGCCCGCTGAGCGAGATGTCTGATCCACACGTTGCCACTCCGTTCGCGTGCATTATGCGCCCGGACGCGGGGCGGCGTCAAGCCGCCGCACTCCAAAACGGATTCCGCACGCTGAGCGAGATGTCTGATCCGCAAGTTGCCACTTCGTTCGCGCGCTTTATGGGCCGGGGGGCGGGGTGGTGTCAGGCGCCTGATCTTCTGCGCCGCCGACAATCTCGAGCCGGTCGAGGCCGTTCGCTTCGAACTCTTCCCAGTAATTCTCTTCGTCGCGGCCGATTTCCTTCAAGCGGTCCATGCGGTCCATCAGAGCCCACTTCTCCACGTCAATTCGTCGAGCCGTGTCACGTTCCGCCAGACGGGCCGCCAAGTTGTTCCAGAACGACTCGTCTTCGAACTCCTCAATGAATTGCAGGTAGACTTCCTCGAACTCCCGCGTGCCATAATACCCCATTAGTCTCGGGTCGTATTCGATCAAGTGGCCGCAACCGAAGGCCTCTGCGAAGCTCGATATCCTCTGCTCGAGGTCCCGGTAGCTCTTTCGGTCCTCGGGCTCATCCGCGAAATGAGCATGGAGCACCCAGTCCGCAATCCCCAGCATCTCGAGCAGCGCCCGGTATTCCTTCTTCGTGAAACCAATCTTCGTGATCTTCATACCGTTCCTTTGCTGGTTTGACAGGAATGTACCTGGTCCCGGACTCCTCCGGTGCGGCGAACGATAATTGCTTCGCGCCGTTTCGACTTCAGGCGCAGGCATTATGGGCCGGAGCGCGGGGCGGCGTCAAGTGTGTTATTTCACGCGCACTTTGGCGCGATTACTCCATAGCACCGCCTGCCGGCAGGTTCATCGCAGGGCGACGCCCCGGCCTCGCAGGTAGTCCTTCAAGTCGGGGATCTCGATCATTCGGAAGTGGAACACGGAAGCGGCGAGCAGGATCGTGGCGCCTGCCTCGACGGCCTCGTAGAAGTGCTCGAGCTTCCCCGCTCCGCCGGACGCTACGATCGACGCGGAGACTGCGTCTTTCATCGCGCGGATCACCGGAAGGTCGTAGCCGGTCTTCGCGCCGTCGCCGGCCTTGCTCGTCGGCAGGATCACGGGCACGCCGTAGCCGTCGACCTGCCTGGCCCATTCGACGGCGTCGGCGCCGGTCGCCGTTCGGCCGCCGTCGATGCAGACCTCGTAGCCGGACGGCATCGCGGCGTTCTGGTCGACGTCAATTGCCACGGTCACCTTATCGGGCCCGAACTCCCGGACCATCTCCTGAATGACGTCCGGGCGGCGGAATGCGGCGCTGCTCGTCGAGACCTTGTCGGCGCCCGCTTCGAGAACGGCCGCGGCGGACGCCACGTCGGATATGCCGCCGCCGACGGTGAACGGCACGGTCGCCGCCTCGGCGACGCGGCCGACGACGTCGAGCATCGTCCCGCGCCCCTCGACCGTGGCGGTGATGTCGAGCAGCGCCAGTTCGTCGGCTCCGGCCTTGCAGTACGCCAGGGCGCACTCGACGGGGTCGCCCGCGTCGCGAATGTCCACGAAATGCACGCCCTTGACGACCCGGCCGTTCTGCATGTCCAGGCACGGCATGATGCTGACTTTCTCGGCCATGTTCCACCGCCTCTCTTTCACACGAGGAGAGTCGCCTGTCTTCTGTCAATTCAACCGCCTTACATACGCTTTCAACTGCTCGTCTGTCAAGAGCGAGAAGTCGGCCGGAAAACCCCTTGCTTCATCTGTCCGTTCCGATATCCTGATGCAATGGAAGGAACCGACGGCTCCGGGGCGCGGCTGCTCGACAAGGCGCGCGTGCGCGACAAGGCGCGACAACTGCTCCACGAAGCGCTCAAGACGAGCTTCGACCTCTTCAAGATCATCATACCGGTCAGCATCCTGACGCGCATGCTCCAGCAGCTCGGCGTGGTCGCCTGGCTCGGCGGGCTGCTCGGGCCGGTCATGCGGTGCGTCGGGCTGCCGGGCGAGATGGGGCTCGTCTGGGCGACGGCGATGATCACGAACATCTACGGCGGGATGGTCGTCTTCGTGTCGCTCGCGCCGGGGCTGAGCGTGACGGCGGCTCAGGCGAGCGTGCTGGGGGCGATGATCCTCGTCGCCCACAGCCTGCCGGTCGAGCTTCGCATCGCGCAGAAAGCGGGGCCGAGGTTCCGCGTGATGGTCGTCCTGCGGGTCGCCGGAGCGCTCGTCCTCGGCCTCATTCTCCACGGCATCTATAGCTGGGGCGGGTTCCTGCAAATGCCGTGCAGGATCCTGTGGGACCCGGGCCCGCGCGACCCCGGCTGGGGGGCGTGGGCGGCCGGGCAGGCGAGGATGCTGCTCGGCATCTTCCTCATCATCCTCGGTCTGCTCCTCCTGATGAAGCTGCTGAAGCGGCTCGGCATCACGGCGCTCCTCACCCGGCTGCTCGAGCCGGTCCTCACGACGCTTGGCATGAGCCGCGAGGCAGCACCCGTGACGATCATCGGCATGACGCTCGGGCTGAGCTATGGCGGCGGGCTGATCATCCAGGAGTCGCGCTCGGGCCGGCTGGGCAAGCGCGACGTGTTCTTCTCGCTCGCATTGATGGGCCTTTGCCACAGCCTGATCGAGGACACGCTCCTGATGATGGCGATCGGCTCGCACCACTCGGCCGTGCTGTGGGGGCGGCTCGTCTTCGCGCTCGCCGCTGTTCTCCTGCTCGTCAAGCTGCTCCGCCGCGTACCCGACGAGACGTTCGACCGGTATTTCTTCCGGGCACAGGCAAGAAAGGGCGCGGCCGAACCGGCGTAATTGGCAAGGATGGGCGCGTGTTTCACTTCTACTGCGCCGTCGCCCCCGCCGCCGACCCGAAGCAGGCCGAGATCGAGCACGGCGAGGTCCGCGGGATCAGTGTGGCACATAACTGAGCGTAACGAGAACTATCAATGTCTGGAGTGACCAAGAAGTCAGTTGGGAATCCAAGCGAGAGTGAGCTGCGGAGACCCTGCCCGGCGCGCTATTTCTTCTCGCCCGCGCCGTTCTTCTCGCCGGGGGCGCCGTCTTTCCTGGCCGGCTTCTTTTCGGCGACGATGTCGGAGATGTTGTACATCGGCAGGTAGCGGTAGTAGACCTCGAGCGAGAGGGTGGCCAGCGCGGTCGAGACGGCGCGCCCGCCCTGCTTGTACTCGCCGTCGGACGGCCAACTGCCCGCGTCGGCGCCGCCCTTGACCTGCGACTCGAGCAGGACCGACCGCATCCGCTTGTTCCACTCCACCCAGATCGGCCCCTGGTGCTGGTAGAGCGCGAGGCAGCCGTAGTACCAGTAGTAATAGTTCCGCTGGCCGCCGCTCGGCAGGCGTGTGCCGATGAACGCGGCGGACTCCTCCATCCGCGGATCGTCCGGCGGCAGGCCGAGCAATTGCTGGCAGAACATCGCCTCGGCGGTCATGGTGTGCTTCGCGCCGCGGCTCGTGTAGCCATAGCGCCCTTTGTGCCGGCCGGTGGCGACGCGGTCGAACCACACCTTCGAGCGGTCGAACGCCTCCTCGGGCACGTCGAGCCCGGCCATGCGGGCGCTCATCAACGCCATCACCTGCCACCCGGCGACCGACGTGTCGCCGTCGCTCGACGTCGGCCGGTACCGCCAGCCGCCATGCCGCCTGTTCTGCGCCCGGACGATGAAGTCTATGGCTCGTTCGACCGGCTCGCGCAGCGACTCGTCCTGCGTCAGGCCGTAGGCCTCGGCGAGCGCCATCGCCGCGATGCCATGGTCGTACATCCCGTTGCTCAGCCCGGCGGTCAGGTCGCCGTCCTTGCCGACCCTGCCCGCGAGCCACTTGACCGCGCGCGCGAGCGGCTCATGGTAGGCCGCGTCTTCGCCGCCCTTCTCGGTGTGCTTGACGCCCCAGCCGTAGTAGCAGAGGATGGCAAGGCCGGTCGCGGCGTTGTCGTGGGCGCCGCTCCCGCCGTGCTTCACACACGACCACCGGCCGTCGGGTTCCTGGTGCCTCGTGAACCAGTCGAGGGCGTGCCTCACGCCCGCCTCGGCCTCCTTGCTTGTGCCGAGCGGGCGGAGCAGGTCCGCGCGTTCCTTCTTGTTGCGCAGCCGCATGTAGTTCGACGGCTTCTCGCCGGGACCTTCAAGGACTACGTCGTTGCCGACCCGCAGCGGCGGGATCTTACGGCTGACGACCTTGCCCGGGCCCGTGAGCGTCGGGGCTGACACGTCGGCGGGCCGACCCTGCCTTACCCCATACGCCGCCGAGATGAGCCCGTCAGACAGGCCGGACTGGGACATCTGCGCGGCCGACTCGAGCGTGCCGCTGAGCTCGCTGCTCGCGTGTGCGTGGACCGCGCCTTCGGCGCCGGTAGCCGCGGGCGCGACGGCCACGTCCGGACCTTCGCCGCCGCCGTCCTTGCCGCGCGGCCTCGCCGGCTCGAGGTCGACGCGCGTCGGCTTGAACATGACGCGGTCGCGCTGCCGGACGGCTTGCTCCGCCGCATCGGCGGATGCCGGGTCTGCGCGCTCGACCGCCTTGAGCGCGGGATCACGGGCCTGGACGCCCGGCGCGGGCACGCGGGCGCTCGCCATCTCGCCCGGCATCTTCAGAGCGGCGGTCAGGTCGCTCTCGGCGCCGGCTCGCACACTGCCGTCGCCGGCTTCGGCCGGCTTGACGGCGACGCGCGCGCTCACCTCGGCGCCGCTCGCGGTCGGCCGCGGCCTGCTCCGCTCGAGTTGGGGGCCCGCGGCGAACCGCACGCGCACCGGCTGCCGGACGGACGGCTCCGGCTCGGGCCGCGGCCGCTCCTCGAGCTTCGACCCGGCGACGGGCTTCGTGGCCGGGTCAATCGGCTTTGTAAGGGCCGCGGACGCGGCGTCGGGCGCCGACTTCGCTCGCAGCTCGTCGGGCGTCGCCCTGAAATCGCGAAGGCGCTCGAACTTGGCGTAGGCAGACGAGCTGGCGTCGCTCGAACTGCGGACGCGGTTGACGGCCACTTCGACTTCTTTTGACGCTGGGTCGCCGCCCGGCCGCCTCGGCGGGCGCCGCTCGAGGTTGATCTTCGGCGGCCGGAACTTGATGGGGGTCCGGCGTTCCTCCGGCGGCTTCGTGTGCGTCGCCGGCTCGCGGGCCTTCAACTCCTTTGCGTTGGCCTCGAGCTCGGCGGGATTGACCTTGAACTTCGACTCGGCCATGCTGCGCGGCGAGGTGATCTCGGGCTTGAGGTTGGGGATGGCCGTCGGCTTGATGTCCGACCTTATCATTGCCATCTCGGGCGTCGAGTCCACCGTGTTGACCTGCTCGCGGAGCGCGAGCGCGAGCTTCTCGTTCGCGAGCGAGTTCGCATCGACGCTGATCTGCATCGGGTCGCCGGCGTTCTCATCGATCGTGAGGCTGATCATCCAGACGCTGAGCAGGATGAGGAGCAGCGCGTGCGCGCCGGCCGAGCCGAGCATGCACTTTGCGAGCCGGCTTACCTGCGGGTCCTCGGCGGCGCGGAGGTACCAGAGGATGAGGGCGATGAGCGCCGCGACGCTGGCGGCGAGGCCGAGGAGCCACCACTTGATCTGATCGAGGAACGAGAGGATGGCGAAGAGCATGTACGCGTCGCGGACGCGCTCCACTTCTCTCGCGATCGTGTGGTAGAGGAGCGTGGGCTTGAACTCGCCCAGTTCGCGGTCGGACGCGAACGTCAGCTCGAAGCCGTGGCTGGCGACCGAGGGGTCGGTCTCGTCGGATGATGAGTTGATGTGCGGGCCGAGGTTCTCGGCCGGCGCGATCTCGCCGTGGTTCATCCGAGCCCGGTAGATGTCGAGCCCGCCGATGCCGCCCGCGCGGTCGGAGCTGAAGTAGAAGAAGTCGCCGTGTTGCGTCAGTTCGGGGCAGCGGTCGTTCGCCGGCGTGCAGAGCTCGTCGATCCGCCGGGCCGTGAGCGGGACGAAGCTCGGCGGCGGCCGGGGTGTCTTGACGGCCTTGACGACTGCCTTCGTTGTCGTCTTCTTGACGGCGGCGGCGCCGCGGCCCTCGACGTCGTACATCGGCAGGTATCGGTAGTAGACCTGGAGGGACAGCGCCGCCATCGCGGTCGCGATGACGCGGCCCGACGACCCGGCGTACGTCCCGCCTTGCCACGCGCCGGCGTTCGCGCCCTGCTTGATCTGGCGCCTCAGAAGGAGCGGCTTGACCTGGCTGTTCCATTTCTCCCAGTGCGGCCCCTGCTGCTGATAGAGGCTGAGGGAGCCGTAGTAGATGAAGTACAGGTTCGGCGCGTTATCGTTCGGTTTCGGTGCGAGCTTGGCGGCGTAGGCGGCGGACTCATTCTGGCGCGGCTCGGCCGGCGCCGCACCCAGCAACTGCCGGACGAACATTCCCTCGGCCGTCATCGCGGCGCCCTTGCCGGGTTTTTCGTAGCCGTAGAGCCCGAGGTGTTCGCCCGAGCCGACGCGGTCCATCCATTTCGCGGCGAGCTCAAAACTCGACTCGGGCACGTTGATGCCGGCGTTGCGGGCGCTCCAAAGCGCCATTACCTGCCAGCCGACGACGGACGTGTCGCAATCGGCGGAACCTGGCCGGTAGCGCCAGCCGCCGAGCGACTTGTTCTGCGCCCGGACGATGAACGCGGCCGCGCGCTCGAGCGGGCCGAGCAGCGCGGGATCCTTCGTGAGCTCGTAGGCCTCGGCCAGCGCGATCGTCGCGATGCCCTGGTCATACATCCCGTTGCTCAGGCCGGCGGTCAGGTCGCCGTCCTTGCCGACGCGGCCCGCGAGCCACTTGACCGCCTTGGCCAGGGGCTCCTGATACGGGTCTTCTTCGGTGTGCTTGGCGCCCCAGCCGAGGTAGGCGAGGATGGCGAAGCCGGTCGCGGCGTTGTCGTGCCCGGCTTCCCCGCCATGCCGGCCGCTCGACCAGCGGCCGTCGGCGTCCTGGTTTTTCGTGAGCCATCCGAGCGCGGCGGTGACGGCCTTCTCCGTCTCCGGGCTGCCGCCGAGCCGGGTGATGAACACCTTTCGGAACGCGGTGTCGCGCAGCGGGTTGGCTCGCGCGGGCACGATGACGTTCTCGGCGGCGTAGATGTCATAGTCGCCCTCGGCGTCGACCATGACCGCCTTCCACGCGGCCTTGCGTTCGGCGGGCGCGAGGCCGGCCGTCTTGGGCCGGTTGGATGCGAAGTAGAGATCATCTTCGGAGGGCGACAGGGCGGGGTCGCACTCGTCGAACTCGCTGTTGATCTTCTTGCCGAGGTTGCAGGGCATGGGCCAGCGGCGGCCGTCCCAGTGGCTCGAGTAGATGTCGTACCCGCCGAGGCCGCCGGGCCGGTTCGAGTGGAAGTAGATGCGCTTGCCGTCGCGGCTCAGGATCGGCGCGAGCTCGTCGGCGTCGGTGTTGAGCGCCTCGAGGGGCCTGGGCTCGGACCATCTCTGGCCGTTGAAGCGCGTGATGAAGAGATCGGCGTCCTTCTTCTTCGGGAGCCGGCGGGCGAAGATGAGCGTCCGGCCGGAATCGGACAGGCCGCCGCCGAGGTTGTGCGGCGTGTCGTTGACCTGGCCGCCGAAGAGCCGGACGGGGCCCCAGACCATGCTGCGGATGGCGGGGTCGCCCTCGCGCAGGTGGATGTCGCCGCCGTCGGTGTACTCCGTCCACAGGCCGGGCGCGATGAAGCTGACGAGCGCGAGAAGTATGGTGATCGTCACCAGGGCGGCGACGAGGCCGGCGACGGCGATCAGAAACCATCGCCGCTTGCCGCCGCGGCCGGTGCCGCTCGCAGTTCTTTTCTTCGTGCGTGCCATCACAGTTCTCGCGCGTCTCGCGGTTCGTCTACTTCAACGGCCTGAAGTCGTAGCCGATGTTCACCTCCTGAACGCCCGCCTCGCTGCACGCCGAGACCGCGGCCGCGACCTCACCGTGGAAGGCGAGCTCGTCGCCGCGAATGAGAACCTTCTGGTTTACGTTCTCCTCGACTGCGACGCGGACCGTGTCGCGCAGTTGTTCGAGCGTCATCGGCTGGTTGGAGACGAGATAGAGCGGGTCGCCCTCCTTGCGTCCCTCGGCCGAGCGGACGTTGATGACAACGAGCTTGGTGGCCGAGCTGAGCGACCGTGGCGCGCTCGAATCGGGCAGGCTCACCTCGATGTCGAGCTCTTCCTCCTTGAACGTGGTGGTCGCGATGAAGAATATGATGAGGATGAACATCACGTCGAGCAGCGACGAGATGTTGATGACGGCCGCGCCCGAGTCCTCTTCTCTGCGAATTCTCATCCGCGTGCTTCCTTATGCTGTCGCGGCCCGGCCACCTTGCCGTTGCAGGCGGTGTATTCGAGCAGCTCGATCGCCTGGTCGTCGATGTCGTCGACGAGCGAGTCGACCCGGATGCAGTAGATCTGGTACACGATCAGGACGGGGATGGCGAGTGTGAGGCCGGCGGCGGTTGTCACGAGCGCCTCGTAGATGCCGACGGCGAGCGCATCGCCCTTGCCGACGCCCATCATCGAGGCCGCCTGGAACGCTGAGATCATGCCGTACACGGTCCCAAGCAGGCCGAGGAGCGGAGAGATGGTTGCAATCACCGAGAGCAGCCGCAGGCTCCGCTTGAGCTTCTGGACCTCGCGGGCGCCCGCGTCCTCGATCGCCTTCTCCATCGCCGTCATGCCCATTCGCATGCGGCTGATGCCCGCCTTGAAGATGTTGCTCACGGCGCAGGGCCGGAGGTCGCAGTACCGGGTGCCGGCGGCGACGTCGTCGTCCGACGACCCGACGGCGCGCTTCAGCCCCTCGAAAAAGTCCGGCGGGATCACGTTCTCGCGCCGCAGGCTGATGCCCCGCTCGATCGCGATCGCGAGCGCCGCGACCGAGCACAGGCCGATGGGGATCATCACCCAGCCGCCCTTGAGGATCAGATCGAACAGACTCTCCGGGCTCTTCACCGTCTGCTCGCCGGGTGCCTTGCCCTTCGCCGCCCCAGGCTGGGCCGCGACGGCCGGCTTCTTGCCCGCAGGGACGGCCCTGTCCTGGGCCAGCGCGTGGCCGGCGACGGACAGGCAGACGATCACGGCAAGAGCGAACGCCATTCGCTTCTTTGCCGACTTCGCGTTCAACATGTCGGCATCTTCCTCGCGGTTCACTTGCTTCCGGTAAGGTTCTTCAACAGGTTGTCGGCGACGGCCGCCTCCGGCGTCTTCGGGAAACGGGTCTTTACTTCCTCGTATCTTTCCATGGCCTCAGTCTTCTTGCCCTGCGCCTCGAGCACGCGCCCCAGCTCGAGCAGCGCCTTGCCCGTGTACTTCTCATACCCGTACCTCGTCTCGACGAGGATCAGCGCCGGGATCGCGTCCGCGTACTCCTTCGCCGCGAACAGACACTCGCCGATCTGAAACTGGCTGCGCGCGCTGATCTCGTTCGTCTTCCCGGCCGCCGTCACCTTCTGGTAGACGGGGATGGCCGCGGCATGCTGGCCCTGGTTCTCGAGCGCCCAGCCGAGCGCAAACTGCGCGTCCTGCACGTACTTGCTCTCGGGATAGGTCTGGAGGAACAGTTGCGCGGTCTGCTGGCTTTGCGGCCATTTCGCGGTATGCGCCTCACATTGGGCGCGGCGCAGGAGCGCCGGCTCGTGAACGGCCGTCTTGCCCGCGGCCACGGCGTTCGTGAAGTGCGCCAGCGCCGGCCCGTGCTCGCGGAGTTTCATGCGCGCCTCGCCGGCCTGGAACAGCGCCGAGGGCACGAGCGGGCCCTCGTGCTTCGAGGCCAGCATCGTCTCGAACCCGACCGCCGCGTTGCCGTGCTCGCCCCGCTTGAAATAGCACCAGCCCAGCAGGTAGAGCGCCCGGTTCTGAAGAGCGCTGTCGGCAAGCTTCTTCTTGTCCGGGCCCAGCAGGACCTCCAGCCGGTTCGCGATCGTGGCGTAAACCGCCTGGCCCGGCGCAGGGGCCGCCGGCTTCTTGCTCTCGAGCTTCTGCTGCTCCTCGAACTCGAGCTCGCTCAGCTCGACCGTCACGTCGTTTGCCAGGATGCTCTTCGGGAACTTCTCGAGGAACGATTCGTAGAGCTTGACGGCCGCAGCGGCGTGCTCCGACGACCGCTCGCACCAAGCCTGCCAGTAGAGCGCCTTGTCGGCCTTGTCGCTCTTGGGGTGCTTGGTCAGGACCGTGACGAAATCGGGGACGGCATTTGCGTACAGCTTCTGCCGCGCGAGCGACAGGCCCCGGTAGTAGACGACCTGGTCCTTTTTCTTGTAGTCCGGACAGCCCGTCAGCAGCGCGGTCAGCGCGGTCTCGGCCTCCTTGTACTGCTTGGCGCGGATCTGGAGGATCGCGTGCTGGAGGGCGGCGTCGGCGGCGAACGTGTGCTTCGGATGCTTCGCCATCGCCGCGAAATGCTTGGCCGCCTCGGCGTCGTCGTTCTGGTTCAGGGCGATCCAGCCGAGATAGTACTGCGCCGCAGGCGGCCCGCCGGCCGTCACCTGAAGCAGCGTCCTCTTCGCGGCCGCGTATTCCTTCGCCTCGTATTGGAGCCGCCCGAGCTCCACCAGCGCCTCCTGAAGATGCTTGCTCTTCGGGTGCGTGCTCACCAGTGTGGAGAGCGTCGTCATCGCCTTGCCGGCCTGCTCCTTGTGCTGATAGGCGAGCGAGAGGTTGTACAGCGCCGTGTCGGCGTTGGGCTGCTCGGGCTTTTCCGTGATGAACTTCTCGAAGGCCGCGATCGCCGGGTCCCAGGCCCCGAGGCGGAAGTGACACGCGCCGGCCATGTACCAGATCTGGTCGAACGCCTCGCCGGCGGCCTTGCCCGTCAGCAGGGGGGCGAGCTTGCCGAGACACGCCTTCCAGTCCTTCTCCCGGTAGTACGTCTGGCCCATGCGGAGCAGCGAGAGCTTCGCGCGCCGGTGGTCTGCGTCGATTGCGACGACCCTCTCGTAGACGGGCAGCGCCGCGGCGGACTTCTCGAGCAGCGTCAGGTTCTCGGCCTTGATGAACAGGACCTCGCCGGTCTCCGGGTGCTTCGGCTGCGTCGTGAGAAACTCATCGCACAGCTTCAGGCTCTCGGCATATTGCTCGGCGCGGTGGAGGCAAAACGCCCGGAGCCGGAGGGACTCGACCACGAGCATACCCTTGCCGCCGGCGATCGCACTGCCGTAAACGGCAGCGGCCTCCTTGAACTTGGCGAGGTTCATCTGCGCCGTCGCAAGCTCGTAGTAAAGCTCCGGCAGGACCGGATCCTTGGCGAACGTTGTCGCCGCCGCGGCCAGCAGCGTCTCGACGTCGGCGTTCTTCTTCTGCCGCATATACGTCCGGGCCAGCCACAGCGTGGACGGCGCCGCGACCGCGTTGACGGCCAGCAGGGGCTTCAGGGTGGCCTCGGCCTGCGGGAAGTCCTTCGACTCGAGGTACGCGCGGCCAAGGTACAGCTTCGCCCGCGGCACCGACCCGCTCTTGGGATACTGCGAAAGAAAGGCGGTCAGCTCCGTGATCGCCTTCGCGTATTCCTTCTTGATGAACTGCACGACGCCCAGGTTGTACTGCGCGTGCTCGCTGTAGACGCCTTTCTCCTTCTTCGCGGCAGCTTCGTAGAGGATGGCCGCGTCGGCGAGGTCCTCCCTGTGCCACCGGCACTCGGCCAAGTGATATATGCTGCGGTGCTTGAGCGAGGGGTCCTTGGTGTCCTCCACGAGCTTGCTGAGGATATCGTCGGCCGGGCCGTACTTTTTGCGCTTGCCGCGGGCGACGCCGCCCTGGTACCGGGCTTCAGGCGCGTGATGAGAGTCCGGCGCGGCCTTCAGCAAGTCGTCGGTGACCTTTATCACCTCGTCCCACTTGTTCTGAAGGAACAGCGCCTGTGCGAGCCCGGCCATTGCGTCGATCTTGCGCTCGTCGGTCTTCGCGTTCTTGACGCTCCAGGCCAGCGCGGTCTCAGCCTTCGCGAAATCGTTCAGCTCGAGCAGGCACGCGCCCCAGAGATTGTGCAGTTGCTCCTGGTCCTTTACCATCGCGTCCCCTGCGAGCCCGCCCAGGAGCTCCGCAGCCTTCGTCAGGTCATCGCGCTGCTCGGCGCGCTTCGCGGCGTCATAGCTGTAGAACCGGCTGTAGTAGGCCAGGCCCAGGCCCCATTTCGCGAGCGGCGCCTTTGCGTGCGTCGGGTGCGCCTTCAGGAACATCTCGTACTGGACGATCGCCGGCGTGTAGAGCCGCCGCATGCACAGCGCGTTACCGTTGTAGTAGGGGATCAGCCTTGGGTCGTCAGCGCCCGCATCGGCCGCCTGTCCGAGCGCCGCGGCGGAACCGGCCGCCAACCCAACAGCCATCATCATCATCGCGGCGACGAACAGTCTCCTGTGTGCAATGCTCACGCCAGTGCCTCCCAGCAGTACTACTTGACCTTATGCTTGACCTTATGCCAGAGCTCATCGACCCTCGACGCAACGACCGCCCCCCTCGCTCGTGCCCAGCCCGCCGCGCATCGCGCATGAAAAGCGCGTGATTGAGGTTACCAGACGCGTCGCCAATTGCAAGAATACTACATCTTTTTACATCGCATCAAGCGCGCGCGCGAGACCGGCGCACCATTATACCCTTTCCGGGCGCCGCAAGTGAACGAGGTTGTTAAAATAACGGGAAATAACGGGTGCCAGGCACCCGTTAAAATCACAAGACGCTGGCGTGTAAGCGCTTATGGCGCCGAATCTCATTTGCTCCCGGAATTCGCGACGTATTCGCTGATGAACGTTTGCCCTTCGCGCGCCGGGGGCTATAATCATTGAGCATGACTACTTCGGAACTGAGCGCGGGGAATGCGCGGATTCGCGAGGCGGCGAAGCTGCGCCAGAAGAAGTGCCGCCGCGAGACGGGCTGCATCCTGATCGAGGGGGCGAGGCTCGTCGCCGACGCGCTCGACGCGGGCGCCAACATCAAGGAGCTTTTCTGCACGGCGGCTTTTCTTGACTCCGAAGGCGGCCGGGTCCTCGGATCAACAGCCGATGCGCCGCCACGCGCGCCTCGCGGGGCGTATGGCCGGCCACTTCCGCCGGAAGTGGCCATTTCAGCGATAACGGACGCCGCCGCCGCGAAGCTCTCGGACACCCGCACGCCGCAGGGCGTGTTCGCCGTGGCCGAGTTCGCCACCACGATGGTCGACGAGGTCGCGTTCGGCATCGACGCACTCGTGCTTGTGGCCGACGGCATCTCGGACCCGGGCAATCTTGGTACGATGATCCGGTCCGCGGCCGCGCTCGGTGCCTGCTGCGCCGTCGCGTCGGGCGATTCGTGCGACGTACTGAATCCGAAGTGCGTTCGCGCGACGATGGGCGCCATCTTCCGCGTCCCGGTCGTCGCCGATGTCGTCCTCGCCGACACAATAGAGAAGCTCAGGTCGCGCGGGCTGTGCATCGCGGCCGCGGTCGCGCACGGCGGGCGGCCGCCGTGGCAGGTCGATCTCGAACGTCCGACGGCGCTGCTGATCGGGGCGGAAGCGGGAGGCTTGTCGAAGGAGTCTCTCGACCTGGCCGACATGCTTATCACGATCCCGATGCACCACGGGGCGGAGTCGCTCAATGCAGCGGCCGGTGCCGCCGCGCTGCTCTACGAAGCCGCCCGCCAGCGGGCGAAGGGGATGTGACGGAACGTGGCGTCGTGCCGTCGCCCTTTGGCAGGTTCAGGGCGCCTTGAGCGAAGTCGAACAGGCGCACTCCGGAAGTCCGTCCGCGACGAACCGATGGGACGATAGGCTGCCACAGTACAACGGCATGAGTCCCTGTGTTCGGACTATCGACTCGGGCGCCCCGGGCGCCCCGCTCCGATTGACAAGCCGCCCTGCGGGCCGTATCATATCTTATGGTATGGACGACCAGGCAGAATCCGGTGCGGAATCGGGCGAATCTTACCAGCGGCCCCCGGTTTTGCTCGCCGCCATTATCTTGCTCATCAGCGTTTCCCGCGCGCCGGCCGGCGATGCCGAACCGTCCGACCCGCCGTACGTCAAGCTCGAGTTGAAGATGTTCGGGCTCGTCAACGGTGACCGCGAGAAGCACAAGCAGGGGCCGCTGAAGTACGACAACGCCCTCGCGGCCGTCGCCCGCGCGCACAGCGCCGACATGCTCGAACACCGCTTCTTCCACCACAAGTCGCGGATTACGGGGATGGTTGCCGACCGCCTGTTCGCTGCGAAGGAGACGGTGATGGCGTCGGGCGAGAACATCGCCATGCACGACTCGATCGAACAGGCCGAGGCCCGGCTGATGGAAAGCCCCGGCCACCGGAAGAACATTCTGAACGAGGGCTTTACCCACTGCGGCGTCGGCATCGTTCAGGCCGCCAACGGGATTCACTATATCACGCAGGTGTTTGCGGCGCGGCCGCCGCCGATGGACTTCAAGACGTTGGAGGCGGACGTCGTCACGATGCTGAACAAGGTGCGGGCGATCCGCGGCAAGCTTCCGTACCGGACTAGTCCGGCGTTGGCGGAGGTCGCGGCTGGCTACGTGGCCGAAGTTGCCCGCGCGGGCAAGCCGGTCGCGGTGGACGTCGGCGCGCGCGTCCGGGCCGCGGGCGTCCAGGCCAGGCGGCTGAGCGCCGGGCTTGTGTCGACGTGGGACCCCGGCGAGCTCGCGTCGGCTGCGGCGCTCATGAAGCCGCGGAAGGGGCAGATCGGCATCGCGTTCGCGCGGAACGAAAAGCACAAGAGCCTGGGCTACGGGATCATCTGGGTCTATGCGATATTTACGGATGAGTGAACGCATCTTTCTGACTCGAAGCGGGGGCCCGCGCCGGATGCGATGATCATACACTTGCTGACCATGGCCGTGCTGCTCGGCCTGTCGGGATTCTTCTCCGCGTCCGAGACGGCGTTGTTCTCGCTGAGGCGCGTCGAGCTGCGGAGACTGGAGCGGTCGTCCGGCTTCGTCAACGGCCTGATCCTCAAGCTGCGGTCCGATACGCAAGGCCTTCTGACCACGGTCCTCTTCGGCAACATGCTGGTGAACGTTCTCTACTTCTGCCTGGCCGCGGCTGCCGCGACGTCGGCGCCGACGCAGGCCGCGGCGCTGGCGGTGGGGTTCGGCTCGCTCGCTTCGATCATCATCTGCGGCGAGGTCGTACCGAAGGCCGTCGCCGTCGCCATTCCCCTCTGGTTCTCGACCGTCGCAGCCGCGCCGCTCTTCTTCTTCCACAAAACCATCCTTCCCGTCCGAAAGGCGCTTGCCGCCGTCACGAAACTCTCAGCGGTCGTGTCCGGCGGCGGCGAGCAGGCCGCGTATGTGACGCCCGAGGAACTGCAGCTCCTCATCCGCGCGACCGGCGAACGCGGCCAGATCGCCGTCACAGAGCGCGACATGATGCACGAGATAATGGAGTTCGGCGAGACGCGCGTCCGGGAGGTGATGCTCCCGAGGGTCGACGTCGTCGCGGTCGAGGCCGACGACGACGCGGCCGAAATCCGGCGGCTCGTCGAAAAGACGAACGTCACCACAATGCCGGTCTACGAGGACAACATCGACAACATCATCGGCGTCGTGAGCGCGCCCGACGTGCTGTTGTCGGACTCTCAACGCATCAGCGACCACGTGCAGCCGGTGCCGCTGTTCGTGCCTGAAACCGCGCGGATAGAGACGGTGCTGCACCAGTTCCGCGAGCGGCGGTGTCAGTTTGGGGTCGTGGTCGACGAGTACGGCGGTTTCGCGGGGATTCTCACGCTCGAGGACATCGTCGAGGAGATCGTCGGCGACATCAGCGACGAGTTCGACGTGGAGAAGGCGGAGCCGGTGCGGCAGCTTGGGCCGGACAGGTTCGTGCTGTCGGGCGGGCTGAGTATCCGCGACTGGAGCGAGCTCTTCGGCCTCGACCTCGACCTGGCCGAGGTGGAGACGCTCGGCGGATTCATCGCGCTCCGCCTGGGCCGGCTGCCGAGCGAGGGCGAATCCGTGACGCTCGGCAACCTGACATTTACCGTGCGGAAAGTGAGCCGCCGGCGCGTTACCGAAGTGCTGATCGAGCGCGTCAACGGCGAAGGGGAGGCCGGCAAATGATGTGGATCATCGCCGCCATCATCGTGTGCGTGCTGATGGAGGGGCTCTTCTCCGGCGCGGAAATCGGATTCTATTCGGTCAACCGGCTTCGCCTGCGGTCGCGTGTCGAGGCCAAGTTGCGCCGCTCAGCCGTGCTCCGAAAGCTCGTCGACCGTCCCGACACGACGATGATGACGACGCTGATCGGGACGAACGTCATGGTTTACGCGGCCTCAGCGCTCGCGACCGGGCTTTTCAGCGGCTCTCGAAGCCCCGAACTGCTCGCCACGCTCGTGATGACGCCCGTCATCTTCGTCTTCGGCGAGATGATCCCCAAGGACATCTTCCATCGCCGCGCCGATTCACTCATGTACTTCCTCGCCGGGCCGATCGACGCGCTCCGGTTCCTGGTCTGGCCCGTGACGGCCGTTCTGCGCGGGCTCGTCTGGCTCGTCACCGGCGGCAAGTCGGCCGAGCAGAGCGGAGCCGCCTTCTCGCGCGCCGCTCTGGTGGAATGGATTGCGGAGGGCAAGCGAGAGGGCGTGCTGACTGATTACCAGCACGCGCTTTCGGCCAACGTCATGGGCCTGATGAAGAAAAGGGTGTCCTCGGCGATGATACCGATGGGCGAGGCGACCGTTCTAAGTGCCGATCTCGCCGGGGAGGAACTCCGCGACGCCGTCAAGCACGCGGGCCGCTCCCGGTTGCCCGTTGTAAGCGGGCCGGAAATGAGTATAGTGGGTGTCCTGCACACGCTGGACTACATCCGTGCGGCCGAGAAGAACCTGCCGCTCGGCGATCTCGTGCGCCGAGCGGTCGAAGTCAAACATACCGACGGGATCACGTCTGTGCTCGTCGCCCTTCAGCGCGCGCGGGGGCAGATGGCCATCGTGCTGGACGACGCCGGCCGGCCCGCAGGCGTCGTGACCGTGAAGGATCTCGTCGAAGAAATTGTTGGTGAGTTACAGGATTTCTAGCACAGGGGGTGATGGTGCCGGCGGACCTCCACGTTCACACCACCTATTCCGACGGCACCCTCACGCCTGAAGAGGTGATCCACGAGTGCTTGTGGCACGGCGTCGACACCGTCGCCATCACCGACCACGACTCCGTCGACGGCGTGCCGCTTGCGGAGGAGGCCGGAGCCAAGATCGGCATTCGCGTGATAGCGGGCACCGAGCTGACCGCATACGAGGGGGCGCAGGAGATCCACATCATCGGGCTCTTCATCGACACGCAGAACGCGAAGCTGATCGAAGTCCTTAAGCGCAGCCGTGACGAGCGCCGCCTGCGCGTGTTCGAGATCGTCCGCCGGCTCGGCGAACTCGGCATCGAGATCACGGCCGATGAGGTCTTCAAGATCGCCGGCGACGGCTCGCCCGGCCGGCCCCACGTCGCGCGGACGCTGAAGAACCACGGGCACGTTCAGTCCATCCAGGATGCGTTCAGGTTCTACATCGGGAACGAGCGGCCGGCGAACGTCGCGAAGTACAAGATGGCGGTGCCGCAGGCGGTGGCCGCCGTCCACGACGCCGGCGGCGCGTCCGTCGTCGCACATCCGGGCGCAACACTGTCCGACGCAACGGTGCGCGACCTCATAGACGACGGCGTCGACGCCATCGAGGTCTTCCACCCGCTCCACTCATATACCAAAGAACAGAAGTATCTCCAGATGGCCGAGGACCTCGGCTCGCTCGTGTCCGGCGGGTCCGACAGCCACGGCATCGCACGCGAGTGGTCCCGCATCGGCGTCGTCAAGGTCGCCGCCGAGTTCGTCGATCAACTTCAAGAGAGAGCCATGAGCCGCCGCGGCGAGTGAGCGGCCGGGCGCAGCAACCGGAGGAACTGAATGGGGCTGTTCGCCAAGCTGGCATCGACCGCGGAGGGCGTCAGGCGCGGGCTCGCCAAGACACACGACAAGCTCGCCTCGGGCTTCCGGACCATGTTCACGTTCGCCCGCAAGCTCGACGACGGCCTCTGCGACGAGCTCGAAGAGCTGATGATCAGCGCCGACATGGGCGTCCGGGCGACGGCCGAGATCATCGATGACATCCGCGAGGCGCACAAGAAGGGCGAGCTCGATGACACCGCCAACCTGAAGGAATACCTGAAGACCGGCTTGAAGAAGACGCTCGGCGAGAGCGACCCCGGCATCCACATGGCCGACACCCGCCCGACCGTGCTGCTCGTCGCAGGCGTCAACGGTTCCGGCAAGACCACGTCGATCGCCAAGCTCGCGAACTACTTCCACACCAGCGGCAAGAAGGTGCTGCTCGCGGCGAGCGATACCTACCGCGCCGCCGCCGTCGAGCAGCTCGACATCTGGAGCAAGCGGATCGGCGTCGACATCGTCAAGCACCAGACCGGCGCCAAGCCCGACGCGGTGACGTACGACGCTCTCGACGCCGCCGTCGCACGCAAAGTCGACGTGCTCATCGTCGACACCGCCGGACGCCTCCACACGCAAAAGAACCTCATGACCGAGCTCGAGAAGATCCGCCGCGTCATCGCGAAGCGCGTGCCCGGGGCGCCGCACGAGGTCATCCTCGTCCTCGATGCGACCACCGGCCAGAACGCGATCCAGCAGGCGGCGCTCTTCAAGGAGGCCATCGACGTCACCGGCATCTTCCTCGCGAAGCTCGACGGCACCGCCAAGGGCGGCATCGTCGTCGCCATCAAGAAACAGATCGACATCCCCGTCAAGTTCATCGGCGTGGGCGAGCAGCCCGGGGACATCGAGCCGTTCGATCCCGACAAGTTCGTCGAGGCGCTCATCGGATGAAAGCCGCTTCGGTTTCGGACCGGGTGCCCGAGTGCATCGTCACGTTCCTGTGGCTCGGAAAGCTGCCGGTCGCGCCCGGCACCTGGGGCACGCTCGGCGCAGCAGC
The DNA here is from genome assembly GCA_043819695.1 of Planctomycetota bacterium. Classification (GTDB taxonomy): domain Bacteria; phylum Planctomycetota; class PUPC01; order PUPC01; family PUPC01; genus CAYLQD01. Next base: position 5,538 of record JBDREM010000053.1, on the reverse strand, counting down.
CGTCCACGCGCTCGTCGTCTGGCGCGTCGACACATCGGTCAACTGGCTCTTCCTGCCCGCGCTCGCCCTGCTCGCCGCCGTCGCCGGCGTCGTCTACTGCCCCTGGGCCGGGAAGTTCTACGGCAAGCCCGACCCGGCGCCGTTCGTCATCGACGAGGCCGCCGGCTACTTCCTCGCCGTCTCGTTCTTCCCGTTCGAGCCGCAGCTTCGCATCGGCATCCTGGTCTTCATCTTCTTCCGGGTGTTCGACGTCCTCAAGCCGTTCCCGATCCGCGAGCTCGAGAACGTCGGCCGCGGGTTCGGCATCGTGCTCGACGACCTCCTCGCCGGCATCTACGCCGCATGCCTCACATGGCTCTCAGTCCTGGCTTTCTTCTGAAGACATTCAGGCGAACCTTCTTGAAAGGCAACACTTCTTCAAGAAGGTTTCCTCCCCGCATGTTTTGCCGTTACAACAATTGCTTGTAGATTTGCTCCACCCGCTCGGCCTGGCAGGCGGGGTCGAAGCGGGCGCGGGCGGCCGCGCGGGCGGCGCTGCCCATCTGTCCGCGGAGGGCGGAGTCATCGGCCAGCCGCACGATCGCATCGGCCAACTCCTGCGGCGAGTCGTCGATCACCAGCCCCGTCTCCCCGTCATCTATGAGTTCCGGCAGCATGCCGCGTTTGGCCGCAATGACCGGCCGGCCGAGCGCCATTGCCTCCCGCGCCGCGCGGCACGAGCCGTCGGTCCCCGGGAAGAGGAAGATCTTCACGTCGAGTGCGAGCAGCGCCGCGACATACTCGTCGCCCCGCAGGTAGCCCGGGAAGATCACGAGGTCGCCGAGCCCGCGTTTACGAGCCGGCCGCACGGCGACCTTCTCCTTGTGCGTGCCCCGCCCGATGATGACGAGCTTGAGGTTCGGCACGCGTTCCCGCGCGATCGCGACCGCGTCGAGCAGCACGCCGAACCGCCGCTGCTTCTGGATCCGCGCTGCGATCCCAACGACGAAATCACCGTGCGTCAGGCCGAGCTTCGTTCGCATGTCCGGCAGCTCGCGGCCGGGGTCGAACCGCGCAATTTCGATGGCCGTGTCGACCATAAACACGCGTTCTGCCGGCAGGCGGAATACAGGAATATCTTGTTCCCGCGCCCTTTCAGAGAGCTCGATCAGCGCGTCGGTCCGCTTCGGAAACAGGAAACGCTCCCGCAGCCCATCGTCCATCCGCGTGGCCGCGTGATTGGTTCGGACGATTTTCGGCTTTCTTCGGCTGCGTCGCGCGGCGAGCGCTCCCGTCAAGTGGTCGTTCAAAAGGTTGCAGTGGACGATGTCGAAGCCGCGCTCGTCGATGAAGGCTGCGAGCCGGCGGGCGTCGCCGAGGATCGTGAAGGGCTTGAAGTGCTTCGGCAGGCGGAAGTCAGTGTTCGTGGTCAGACCGTGGTTCGCGGCGGCCGAGTCGATGTAGCCCTCGCCCGGCTTCGGCAGCGGCTTGTGCGCGAAGACGACCTCGTGCCCGCGCCCGGCCAGCTCCGCCGCGAGGCGGATCGCCGGCTCGGCCGGGCCCGTGACCTTGTGGTTGCTGAACAGATGGAGCAGCTTCATACCGGCTTGCCCTGTCGCTCGCGTTCTTCAAGGATTTCAGCCCCGCCGCCCGCGGTCAGCCAGTGCTCGTGCCGTGAGCGGCTGATCGCGTTGATCTCGGCGAGCAACTCGCGGTCGTCGCGCTCCGTCCGGCCGCGCGAATAGCGCCGGTAGAACCGCAGCCGGTCGGTTCGCGACGGCATCACGTAGACCTGGTCGAGCTGGCCGAGGTTCTCGATCTTCTCCTGGAGCGACGGCCCGCGGCCGAGGCGGACGTCGCTCATGTCGACCAGGTGAAATTCCCAGCCGCCGTCGCGCTCGCGCACGAGGATGTTCTTGGCCGAGAGGTCGAGGTGGCGCAGCCTGTGCGAGTGGAGCAGGCGAACGAAATCGGCCGCTTCGACGACGAACCTGCGCCATCGGCGCGTCGCCTCGGCCCCGGCCGGCCGGCCATTGTCGGCCGCGTAGTCGTTCAACTGGCACGCGCCCTCGACGAACTCGGTGATGAAGTACGATCTCGGGCCGGCCTCTGCGATCGCGAGAGCCGCCGGCGTCGAGATGCCGCGCACGCGGCACGCGTTCGATCCGACCCACGCCATCCGCGCGCGGGAGCCGCGGAAGAAGTCGCCGATCCGCCGGAACAGGCCCGGCCGCACGAACTCCTTCACGCACGCCGGCCGGCTGCCGTCCGGCGTCTCGAGCCCGACGACGCTCACGCGGGCGCGCCGGTCGCGCTTGAGCACGCGGCCGTGCTCGAGCACGCGGCCGCCTTCGTCGCCGGCCATGTTCTTCTCGTGTTGAGAGATCGCGTTCGCGACGAGCTCGGCGGCAAAGTCCGCCCGCCGGTGAATCTTCATCCCGGCGTGCCGCTCGATTCGGAACCCGGTCGATCTCTTGATGCACCGTTTGGTGCGGCTGGTGTATCGGCGCTCGCGGACGCGTTCCGCCGCCTCTTCGACACGCCGCGCAAACTCGGCGATCTCAGCCTGCGGCGTGCCCGGCCCGAGGTACTCGCCTACGAACGCGGCGCGGTCGTTCTCATCGATGCGTCCGCCGAGGAGCGCGAGGAGTTGGCCGATGCTCGCGATCCGCTTCCGCCTCGAAACCGGCTGGCCGATGCTGAGCCGGTGCAGGTCGATGAAGAAGTACTCGCCGCCCGCGAGCAGGATGTTGCCGCCGTGCAGGTCGCGGTGGAGCACGCCGCGGCCGAGGGCGTTGCGGACAAGCTTCGCGACGTCGGCGATGATGCCGGTCTTCGCGTCGGCGTCGGCGAGCGCCTCGTTCAGCGGGGTCGCGCCCTCGATGGCCTCGGAGACGAGCACGGCCTCGGTGAGCACGCCGCCGACGCGCCGCTCGCCGAACGCGAGCGCGCGCGCCGCAGGCACGCCGAGCTCGCGCATTGCGAGCGATGCGCTCCATTCGGCCGACGCGCGCGACCGCATCACGAGGTACTTCAGCCGCTCCTTGAGCGACCGGATCCTGTGGTGCTTGACGAAGACGGTCGTGCCGCCGGCGTCGAGCTTGTGCACGGACCTCGTGAGCGTGCGCTTGAGCAGCGATGCGCCGGCGTCTTCAAGCGAATCGAGATGCGGCAGGATCGTCTCGCGGAGGGCGGGCCCGAACGCCTTCGTCGCCGCCCACTGCATGCCGCGCGTCTTGAAATGCGTGAGGTCGCTCTCGGGATCGGACAAGGCGTAACCCCGCGTTCACATCTTGAAATCGTCGCCGAGGTAGCGCGCGCGGACGGCCTCATCGGCGACGACCTCGTCGGGCCCTCCGCTCATCAGGATGACGCCTTCGTCGATGATGTAGGCGCGGTCGGTTATGGAGAGAGTGTCGCGCACGTTGTGGTCGGTCAGCAGGATTCCGATGCCTCGGTCGCGCATCCTGGCGATCATCTGTTTGATGTCCGAGACCTTCTTCGGGTCGACGCCGGAGAACGGCTCGTCGAGCATGATGACGGCCGGGTCGGTGACGAGCGCCCTCGCGATCTCGAGCCGGCGGCGCTCGCCGCCCGAGAGGTCGAGGGCGAGCGAGCCGGCCAGCTTCTCGAGGCCCAGGTCCTCGAGCACGGCCATGCCGTGGGCGATATGCTCGCGCCTCGGAATGTCGAGCGTCTCGATGATCGCGACGATGTTGTCGAGAACCGTCATCCGCTGGAAGACCGACGGCTCCTGCGAGAGGTAGCCCATGCCGCGGCGGGCGCGAAGGTACATCGGCAGGTGCGTGACGTCCTTGTCCTTCAGGAAGACCGCCCCGCCGTTCGGCGCGATCATGCCGATCGTCATCCGAAACGACGTCGTCTTGCCGGCGCCGTTCGGGCCAAGCAGGCCGATGACCTTCCCGGGCTCGACCATAAAGCTGACGTTGTTGACGACGGTCTTGCGCCCGTAGGTCTTCACGAGGCCCTTGACTTCGAGCAGCGCCATCGGACGGCCCTCAGTTGATCAGCCGCCAGCGAGGCAGGGGCCAGAAGACAAAAAACGCCTCTCCAATCAGGCTGTCTTCCTTGACCACGCCCCAGTTGCGGCCGTCGAAGCTGTTCGGACTATTGTCGCCCATCATGAAATACTCGTCGCCGGCCAGCTCGAGCGGCTCCGAGACGGCGTACTTGGGCCGCCTCCGGCCTTCCTCGCCGGCGGTGTAGTAGACGTCGCGCCAGAGGCTGACGTCGCGCACGGCCGCGGTGCAACCGGTGACGCCGAACTCGGCCCCGCTCCTTTCGGTGGGGCTGCGCGATACGGCGCCCGCGTCGGCCTGGCCCGGGTCGTTGTTCTCGAACGAGACCAGCACCTCGCCGTCGACCTTGAGGATTGCCCGGGCGTCGATGTTCGAGACCTCGATCCGGTGTTCGCCCGTCGGCGCGAACGGCCTGCCCGCCCGAGCGGCCACCTCGCCGGCATACCGGATTTGGGCGGCCTCGCCCTGCTTGCCGAGCGGCAGCACAAAGACGTACTCGGTATCGTCCTTGTTCAGCCGGCAGATGAGGTCCCCGGAACCGCCGGTATGCGTGAAGCGGAATGCAAGCTTGAGGTCGCCGACGACGTTGAGCGAGCGGAATTGGCTCGGGCCGTCGCGGCTGGTCTGAATGTAATCCTCGATCTGGCCGAGGTACCGGACGCTGCACTCGGCGGCCGAGCCGTCGAGCGTGATGCGGCCGGCGCCCGCCGGGGCCACTTTGGCGCCGCGCTTGCTCCAGCGCTGAAAGAACGTCTCCCCGCCGCGGCTCAGCCGCGCGTCGTCGGTGACCGGCACGAGCAGGCTCTCCTCGGCATGCGGCGGCTTCCGGGAGATCTTGCCGTCGATGAACACGTCGCCGTTGATCACCTGGATCGTCTGGCCGGGCAGGCCGACGAGCCGCTTGACGTAGTTGACATACTCCGGACTGCCCGGAGGCGAAACCGTTCCGTTGTCGTCGGGCTTGACCTTGGGCGGCACCCTTCCCCATTCGATATTTGAGTGCCTCTCATAGTAGTCGGGCTGGACCGGCTTTGCGCAGTTGTAGAACCTCTTGTAGTAATCGATCCGGGCCTCGTCGATCTTGAAGACGACGATGTCCCACTGCTGCGGCGGGTGAAGGTCGTATTGGAACTTGCTGACAAGGATGCGGTCGCCGCTCCGCTCGTTCCCGATGAGGGTCGGCTCCATCGACGACGTCGGGATGCGGAAGGCCTCGACCACGAAATGCCGGATCACCATCGCCAGAATGAACGCGATGGCGAGGCTCTCGGCGTACTCGCGGATGGTCAGTCGCGTCAGTTTCATCCGGGCTCCTGGCGCTCAATCTCTGCCGTAAGTCACATTATAGCGGCCCGTGATGGGCATGGCAATGACAAGCGGCGCCAAGCCTTTCGCGCGAAGCCGCTCCGCACGCGACGGAGCGCGTCCCGCCCGACCGCTATGGAACACGCGATACCGATGTGCACCCCTCGCCCCGGCCGCAAATAAAAAACGCCGCCATAAACACTTGGCACTCAAG
>JBDREM010000052.1:0-25059 GCA_043819695.1 Planctomycetota bacterium | reverse complement strand
GCCCGCCCCGGCCGGTTTGTCCAGCGAATAGGCGAGCGATCCGGTTGCCTGCAGCGTCGCGAGGGAGTTGATGTCGGGGTTGTTGTCGACGGTGTAGATTTCGAGCTGCGTTATCTCGATGACCTTGTCACCGCCCTCGTTGCCGTCAAATAGAAACTCGCGATAAAGTGTCCCGCCGTTGAAGTCGAACAGGGGGACATCGATGAGCGGCAGGGACCGTGTCCAGCCCTCATTGACCTCGGGGTCGTTCTCGTGATCGTAGGGTTGCGTTCCCGCGTCGTTGTTGTATCCCCACGTGATAGGGTCAACGCCGGTCGTGCCCGTGACCTGGAGGAACACATCGAGCGAGCCGGTTCCCGAGCCCGTAGCCGTCGTCTGCCGATAAATCGTCCCTCCGTCCGCGACCTGTGCGTTCGCTATCATGTCGATATCGAGCACGACTGGAGCCGCGAAGCCCCACTGGGCCAAGGCCGACAGACACGTGACCAACGCAACCACACGCAAACCCTTGTTCGTCTTCATCATCCAGTCCTCCATAACATGTTCCCACACACAGGCGAGACGCGTCACAATACGCCCGCCGCTTCGCCAAGCGCGCGTCCATGGCGCAGCCAAGCTGCGCGCGGACACAGCGCAATCCATGCGCAAAACGCACCTCATGCCTGCGCGCTGTGCAAGCCGCAAGCGCGCAGACTATCCACGGCCCTTCCACGCGCACACCACCCTGCGCACCATGCGCACGGTATATGCGCACCAAGTAGACCCCTGGGACGGCGCGCACAATGCGCACACTCACGGGGCCACACCTTATCCTGCCGGCCGAACGGAACGCCCCCACATCGAGACGTCACCCCGGCCGTCTGTACCGAGCCCGTCTGCGTCGAGCCCGAACGCTCGGCGCACAACATGCCTGGCTTTTTCTATGCGTTCGGTTTGCGCAACACCGTACCTGCGCTGCGCACAAACCGCCCTGTCACAGCTCGCCCGTACCGGCCGGCGCTCCGGGATCGGTCCCGGTTTCTCACCGGAGCCGGCCCGGCCGCCTCGCCATCGACCCCTCCCTGGGGACGCTCTTATGTCCCGGGGATCCTTTTTCGGCGCCCCCGAACAGGAATGATCAGACTCTGCGCTTGCGGGAGAACACGCTCCCGAGCGCTCCCAGCGCGAAGAGCGCTGCCGCCGACGGTTCCGGAATCGGGCCGCCGCCGCCACCCGGCGGGTCGGGCGGATTGGGGTTTCGCCTGCCGTCAAGCAGGACGGCCCATTCCTCGAACCCGTCATTGTTGCTCATGAACTCGCAGTAGAGATACACGTTCGTCGTGCTCTCGTTGGCGTTGAAGACCGTGAAATACGAGTCGGGCACGTAGAGGAACATGTCCGCCTTGCCGCTGCCCGGCGGGTCCGCGTCGATGTCGACCGTCCCGTTGTCCGCCACGTCGTCGAGCGAATAGGCCAGCGCCCCGACGCTCCGAAGATCATCGGTCGCCGGAAGCGCATCCTCCAGGATGTTGATGTTGGGATTGTTATCCACGGTGTAGATCTCGAGCTGTGTGAGCTGAACGAGCGACTTGGCAATGCCGCCGCTCTCCTGATTGCAGTCGAGCAGGAACTCACGGTACGGCGTGCCGCCCAGCGCAACGACGGGCACGTCGTCGAGCGTCAGCGAGTGGGTCTTCGAGGTGTCCACGTGCGGCGATTCCGGCGACCCCTCGTCGTTGTCATATCCCCAGACTACGCTGTCGTTGCTGTTCAGCCCGAGGAACGGATCAATGACGCCCGTTCCGCTCGTCTGAAACGCTGTTTCCTGATAGACAACCAAGCCGTCGTATCCGACCGGGTTGTTCACGAGGTCGATCGTGAACAGCCCCGCGCTCGCCTCGCCGACAGCAATACACAATGCCGCCGCCAGCGCACCCAACATCTTGGTGACCAGTTTGTGGCTCCTCATTTTCCTTTTCTCCGTCACGATGCCGCCCTCGGACGCCTGCGCCCGCAACATATTGCTCAACATTGCCTGACTCCTTTTCAAAAACACGCCTGTTTCTCCTGGGCTTCCGTCTCTCATATTCTCACGCAACAGCAAACTACGTGCCAGTCAGCCAGCAAATCGTGGCCTCACCGCGGCCCTGGCGTGTAACACATTGCCGCCGCGTGTCTTACGTCACAACAAACCGAGCACCCGGTCCGCAACAAAGAGCGCGTCCTGCCAGCCATTTTGCTTTCACGCATCGCGCTCCAACCCGATACCGGCCTCGCGCGCTCACTAACCAATTTAATGTCAATCAGTTACGTTCTGCGCCAAGTCACGTTGCCTCAGGGCCACACGTGCGCATCCAGATCATCACATCTGGACATCCGACCTGATGCCGCTGCGCCTTCCTTTGGCGCTCGTCACAAAGCACAACCACAAGGGCTTATCCGCAAATCCCGAGCCGACGCGACGGAGAATCTGTCGCTCGTCCTGTCACTCCTCCGGAACTCCTGATCCGGACATTGGTTATGTTGGAAAAAAAACCGATAGAGGTGCTGCAATTTCCCGCGCGCGACGCCGCCCGCGCTGCATTACGGCAACGGACCCGGTTCCAGAACGCCGGCATTACACGCTTGAGCCACGCGCAGCACAGCATTTATGCCACGTGCGCGGAGATGTTGACGGAAAACCACGCTCGCTGGACTTGGTGCTGCAATGCATCGTGCCCGAGTCTCCCGCCTCCAGAATGCGCCGGCTGGCTGTCGAGGAGCCGGCTTTGCCCGCGCCTTGGACGAAGCCGGGGCACACGGCCTTTCGGGCGAGCCAACGAAGGGCGTCGCTTTGGTGCCGCTGGGCGGCAGCAGAGCGAGCGCCCAGAGCCCGCCAAGGCGGAGCGAAGCTCCGCCCGCACCCCGTCTCCGTCGGGCAAGGGAATCTCGACGGGTATTCAGCGCGGTCGACGAACGGAGGGCGACGGCCCGCCGCAAGCGGCGGAGCGAAGCTCCGCCACCTTGCCTCGCGCGCGTAATCGCGCTACACTTTATGTGGGGACACTTGGAGGGAATTGCAATGAAGATCCGCGCCGCCGTCATCGTTCTCGCGCTGCTCGCCGCCGTCGGCTGCTCGCCGAGAATCTACGATGTCAAGCTCGACAAGTCGCTCTTCCTCGACACGCGGCCGGGGCAGAAGGTGTACCTCAGCGTGAAGAACACAAGCTCGCTCCAAACATTCCCGCTCGACGGCGGCATCCGCTCGAGCATCGAGAGCAAGGGCTACAAGATCGTCGACGAGCCCGCGCAGGCCGACGTCGTGCTGAAGGTGAACGTGCGATATTCCGGGCTGATCGAGGACGGGCTCAAGGCGGGCAAGATCGCGGGCGGCGCCGTCGCGGGCGGCGTCGTCGGCGGGCTCGGCGGTGTGGCCGCCGGCGCAAGCCGGTCGGGCTCGGCCGCGACGGCGCTCGGCGGCATGCTCGTCGGAGCCGGGCTCGGCGCGTGGCTCGAACACCGCGACCGCAAGAACACCTTCATCACCGTCGTCGATTTTCAGATCACCGAGAAGCAGGCGGGCAAGCCGCCTCGGCAGGCGAGCATCTACGCCCGCATCCGCGAGCCCGACCTCACCATGCAGACCGCCGCCGACCGCGTCCGGCCCGACATCGCCGCCCAGATCGCCGGGCACTTCTGACGCGCGCGGCGCGCCGCGCGCTTGACTGGCGCCAGCTCTCCACTAAACGCCTCTATGCGATACAGCACGCGGCCGCGAAGAGGGCCATCGCGAGCTTTCGCAGCCGGGGTCCGTCCCGGCCGCGCCGGGAGATCAACACGAGGCCAATGCCCGCGAGCACGAATCCCGCCGGCGCCCAGGCGATGGGCAGGTCGCTTTCGTCTATCCAGAACGTGTTGTAGAGCGCTTCCCTGTCCGCCGCTGTGGCAAAGGAGATGTCGCGCATCTCCGCCGGCTTCAGGAAAGCGTGGAGCCGCGTTACCCAAAGCTTCGCATCTGGCAGGTAGGTGACCTCGAGCCTCGGGTCCTGTCCGTCTCGGAGCCAGACCCAGCTCACGGGGACCGCTGCCTCGACGACCAGGGCGGCCTCATGGCTCCTCGCCTGAGCCGTCCTTGTCGCCTGGCCGAGGTCAAGTTCGGCCACTTCGTCGCGCCCGCTCAGAGCGGGGCCGAGCTCCCGCTTTATGTCCTCCACCAAAAACTCGACCTCGGCGTACTGTACGGGCGTGAGCCGTGTCGGCGCGATCGTGAGCAGCAGCAATTCGTTCTCCGGCGCCGATGATATGCTGGAGATCTTGAGCGGGAAGAACGGCCGCTCGGCCTCGAATGTGATCGCCAAAGGCGTCAGGCCGGTTGTCACATCGCCGCGGCCGCTCTTCGCCAGCGCCGCCAGGCTCTCCGGTCGCATCTTCACGGCGACGAAGAAGAACCCCTTGTCGATATACTCCTGAAGGACGCGCCGCGCTTCTTCCGGGACCGCGTAGCCGTTCTTGCGGAGCCACCGGATGAATCCGCCGCCCTCTTTGGCCGCAAGGATGTCGACGTGTAGCTCGCGGATCTCGAGGCTCTCCAGCATGGTCACCCCCGTTTCCACTCGCCTGTCGGGCTCTGCCCACATCTGCACGCCACAGCCACATCCGAGTCCCCCGCCCTTGACCCGCGTCAGCGCGACGCGCGGGCGCGTCAGCTCTTCGGCCGCGCGGAAGATGTCCCACGACGACCGCTCGACCTTCGGCCTCGCCGGGACCGGAATGACCCACGAGAACCCCCGCGCAGGCCCGGAGTAGTTGCTCTGAAGGTGCAGCGTCTCATGGCCGTTCTCCCAGACGATCGCGGCCTGCTGGGCGCTTTGCGCAGGCGCCCGTTGCTCGGCCACGCCGACCACTTCGCTCACAAAGAAACCGCCATCGCAGAACGCACGACCTGCCCCCCACAAAAGCAAGACAACAATGACAATCCCGGCAATTAGATTCCGCATTCTCAAACCCTCCAATCCCGAATTGCCTCCCGAGCAATCAACCCGGCCTCGACCGCCCCCAGGCGCCGCACGCGAACGCCCAGCCCATCCTGTTGAGACAGCCCGTCAGTTCTTGCGTCGGGCGCCCCAGCGACAACGCGCCCAACGTACTATATCCCTCTTTTCGCGTCTTGCGTGGCTAATTCCAGACGCCGATTTGTCTCGCCGGTCGCACGGCTGACGCCGTCGCCTGCTCTCTGACGCCGCCCCGCGGTAGCGGGCCACTTCGTCGGCTGCCGCAGTTTGGCGTCAGCCCCGTTTACGGGGCTTTGCCGGGGCATCAAGCGACTTAAGCCGTTTTGGCAAACCCCGTGAACGGGGCTCTGGGAACCTGGGCAAGCCCGTCGCATTACCCCCGCTAAAGCGCTCTCGTCTTTACCCACGTCTGAAGCGCCTCCCTTGGCGCCTGGATGCGGGCGGCGGTGGTCAGTTGAGTGTGCTCGAGGCCGGTGCCCGTCTTGAGAGCTTTGTGGTACTGTTCGACCAGCCAACCACGCGTGTAGACGCCTGCGACCCGCCGGGCGTCGGCGAACGTCTCGGCAGGCAGGCTGGTCAGGATGACCCAATGAACGGGCGGGACATGGGCGGGAGCGTCCGTTTCTCGCAGCTCGACGACGTTGACCGTCATTCGACAACGCCGGCCGAAGCGCTAATCTGAAGACGCATATGCGTCCTCAGATTAGCGCCCTCTCGGGTGGCCCAGACTGTGTCGGGGTCGCCCAAGGCGACAAGAGGCGCCGCAACGACCCTCTTGCGGCCTGCGGCCTTCGCCGAAGCTTCGACGGCCGGGCCGGCCGCCCGGGGCATCATGTACTTTGAACCTTCGGCCGAACGCTCAGAGTACATGATTACGGCCGCCAGTTCAGGGCCCAGAAAGCTGACTCATTCCGGCTCCGTTGAAAAGCTCTTCCCTCTTCTTGATCTCAGCCGGCCGAAGCGCTAATCTGAAGACGCATATGCGTCCTCAGATTAGCGCCCCTCTCGGGTGGCCCCGGCTGCGTCGGGGTCGCCCAAGGCGACAAAAGGCGCGGCAACGACCCTCTTGCGGCCTGCAGCCCTCGCCGAGGCTTCGACGGCCGCGCCGGCCGCGACCGCACGGCCGCCTATGACAAGGCGTGGCGGGTCGAGGAGCCGAACACGTTCGGGACGGACGAGTTCGTCGCGTGGTGTCGCGAGATCGACGCCCAGCCGTACATCTGCACGAACGCCGGCACCGAGACCGAGCTGGAATTCGCTCTGGATGGCGAACAATCCCTCGGGCTACGCCGCTTGTATGATGCGGACGCCGCAGCCGGAAGAGGCGATCCGCTTGACCGAGAGCATCATCGAGGAAGCGGGGCTGGCCGGCCGCGTGGCCGCCGCCACGACCGACGACGAGCAAAGGAAGCTCGCGCTCGTCAACCGCCACGCGACCGATGAGCTTGTCTGCGAGGTGCGCGTGAACGGGGAGCCGCTGACCGCCAGCGTGTCGGCAGAAGTTCTCCGCGGCGACAGCGCCGACGCCTGCAACGACGTGGCCGCGCCCGATCGCGTCGTGCCGAAGAGCGTCTCGCTGACGTTCGACAGCGGCTCCACAAAGCTCCCGCCGCACTCGATCACGATCTGCAAGGTGAGCTGAGCGATGCGGACCGGACAGCGCCAGCAGGGCGCCCACGGGGGCACGGGGTGCCGTCCCCCTGCGAACGACGCCCGTCCTTAGCCCGCCGCAAATTAACTTCACTTCCATAAGCGCCGCCGCACCAAGGCCTTGTGATTTTAACGGGTGCCTGGCACCCGTTTCGAGCGCCTCGAGAACGTCGCCCTGAAGCTCCAGCTCGGGCCTCTCGCCTGTGGCGTTAATGCCGAGGAGGCGGGCGAGCTCGAAGAATATCTTCCGGTCGATCTCCAGCTCGGTGATCGGCACCTTGTCGGGCCGTCCGCCGCCGAACGCCGTCCAGAATCGCTCGACTTGGGTCATGTGCTACTCCGCGCCGACGCGTTCTGCCGGTTCCCCCATCTTACGGCCATTCTATTCCGCGCCCTGTCGTGCGGCAAGCGGCGGGTCGGCCGACTCGCGCCAGTTTCAACGCCGCTGCGAAGGCTGGCCTTTTACGCTCGTTTCCTGTAGTATCTTCGCACAGAAATGAGGGGCCGTCATGACCTACGTAATCGCCGCAACCCTCGTCCTGCTGAACGTCGGGTGGTTCGCGCTCGTTCTGTTCCGCCTGCCGGGCATCTGGCTGATGGTGCTGTCGACGGCGCTGGTCGCGTGGTGGCAGTGGGACGAAAAGATGTTCAGCATCTGGACGCTCGCCGCGATCTTCATCCTCGCGGTTATCAGCGAGGTGCTCGAGTTCTTCGCCGGCGCAGCGGGGACGAGGAAGGCGGGGGGCTCGCGCCGGGCGGCGACAATCTCGATCGCCGGCAGCGTCATCGGGGCCATCATCGGGACGCTCGTGATACCGATCCCCGGGCTCGGCGCGCTGACCGGCGCAATCGGCGGCGCCGCGCTGGCCGCGTGGCTGACGGAGCTCGCCATCGGGCGCAAGATGGACGAGGCGGTGAAGTCGGGCACGGGCGCCGGCGCCGGCACGCTCGCCGGGGCGCTCATCAAGCTCGCGTTCGGCGCCGCCGTCTGGCTCATCATCGCCGCCGCCGCGTTCTGGCCGTGAGGCCCGGCCGGGGAGCTAACCTGAATTCGCGCGCCGCATCCGCAGGTAAGCGAACAGTGCGCCGGCCCCGTAGAAACAGTAGCCGATCGTGAACGAGAGGGTCGGCGAGGGGACGAACTCGAAGATCGTCCACACGAGGATGGGGCCGACGGCGCAGCCCAGGTCGGACGCCGACGCATACCGCGCGAACGCCCGCGATCCCGACCGGCCCGCCTCGGCCATGAGCGCGACGTTGATCGACGTCGCACAGACGAAGAACGCCGGGATCAGGCACGCCAGTACGACGACGCTCGAGGTGAACGTCGCCGCCAGCAGAATGAGCGTCGCGATGCAGAAGCCGACGACCGTTCCCATGTGGTGGCCGGTGCGGTCGAGCAGCGCCCCCGAGCGTCGGCGCGCCGAACACGTTAATCGCGTACCGGGACGAGATCAGCAGCCCGGTGAGCGTCGCCACGCCGATGGGAACGCCAAGGACGGCGAGGTCCTCGCCCACGTGCCACTTCAGGATGAAGCCGAGCGTCGAGACGATCACGCCCGGCCCGACGCAGCCGATCACGAACGCGCAGACCAGCAGCCCGAAAACGTGGTCCGACTTGCTTTCCTCCGGCGGATTCCGAAAGACCGATTCGTGCGAGCGCAGGCCGCGCCGCGCCACCGCGCCCAGCCGGAGGCCAAGGAACGACATCACACCGAAGGCCGCGAACGTCAGGCTGAACCCGACCTTGAAGCCCAGGCCGAACGTGAGCCGAAAGAGATCGTAGAGCGCTCCCCCCACCACCATCCCGACGAACGAACCCGTCCGCGCGATCCCGTCGTACAGCCCGATGATCCTGCCCTTGGTCCGCTCCGACGAACAATCGACCGACGTCATGATCCCGACCTGCCGGATGAACGACCAGCACAGGCCCCACAGCATCCGGGCGAACAGCAGGATGACGAACGTCGGCCGCGTGCTGTAGACGAGCGTGAGCAGCGCGCCAAGCGTCAGCGCGATGAGCAGCAGGCGCGTGGGGCTGAAGCGCCGGACCAGCCGCTCCGCGAGATGGTTCGTGAGCAGCCGGACCCAGCGGTTGATCGAGAGGATCACGCCGACCTGGAACGGGATCAGGTCGAGCTTGTCGGCGCAGGTCGGCAGGATCGTGTAGAGCGCCTGGTCGCCGAAGAGCGAGAGCGCCGTCGCCGATCCGATGAGCAACACCGGCCTCGGCAGTTTCTTCGTGCCGGGCTGTTCCACGTTCAGTCTCGGCCCTCGCGTTCGGCCAGCGCGTCGTGGTCGGTGAAGTCGACGCGAAGCGGCGTGATGGTGACGTAGCCCTCGACGAGCGCGGCGACGTCGTCGCCGGGGAACTGCTCGCGCGGCCCGGTCACGTCGTGAATCTGGTAGTGCGACCAGTCGTCCTCGGTGGCGACGTGGCGGAACCGCTCGGTGTAGGGCGCGACGTTGTGGCGGATCCACTTCACGCCCTTGATCTCGCCGCGCGGGAGCGCGGGTACGTTCACGTTGAGGAGCACGGGCCGCGGGCGCGGATGCGCCGTCGCCTCCTGCGCGAGCTCGACCGCCAGCTCGGCGGCGTAGTCGAGGTCGGGCCGGCCGTCCTCGGCGACGGAGATCGCGATGGAGTGGATGCCCATCAGCGCTCCTTCAACGGCCGCGGCAACCGTGCCGGAGTAGAGCACGCTGATCCCGAAGTTCGCCTTGTCGTTAATGCCCGAGATGAGCACGTCGGGCTTCTTGTCGAGAACGACGGCCGCGGCCAGCTTGACGCAGTCGACCGGCGTGCCGCGGACCATGTGCCCGACGAACTCGCCGTCGCGATAGGCATCCTTCATCTGGACCGGCTGGTAGAGGTTGAGCGAATGCGACGAGCCGCTCTGCTCTTCCGCGGGCGCGACGACGCACACCTCGCCGAGCCTCGCCGCGTGCCGCCGCAGCGCGTCCAGCCCCGCCGCGAAGATGCCGTCGTCATTGGTCAGCAGGACTTGCATGATGCCCTCATCGACTTCTGTGTTCTCGATCGAATTGCGTTACGCTCGACTTGCTCGGGATAGAGATTCTTCACTTCGTTCAGAATGACAGACTTGTGAGTTCTACAGTGCTGCCGTAGCGAACGAGGAAACACGCCGCAACCCTGTCATCCTGAGCGTCAGCGAAGGACCTCTATTCAAACCACTCAGCGCTGAGGTCGCGCCATTCCGGGTTCATCTCTTGGATCAGCTTCACCTTCTTCGCACGCAGCCATCCCTTTATTTGTTTCTCGCGGTCAATAGCGGCACGAATATCTTTGAAAACCTCGTAGTACACCAGACGGTTGATATTGTACCTGCTCGTGAATCCAGGCGCTGCTTTGGTCTTGTGTTCGTACATCCGCCGTCTGATATCGTTCGTTACGCCGGTGTATAACGTTCCTGACTTATTGGTCGCAATGTAAACGCAGTACTCTGGCATACGGCAGCACCTGTCGACATCTCATGGAATGCTAACCAGGAACCGGCGGGATGTCAATCGGCGCTCTTCTTGAAGCGCACGCGGCTCTCCGTGCCGCTGACGAGCCGCTTGATGTTCGCGCGATGCCGCAGAACGACGAGCACGGCGACGACGGCCGTGAAGCAGAGCACGGGCCAACGCTCACCGTCGAGCTCGTTGCGGTGAAGGATGACGTACGCGACCGGCGCGACAATGGCCGCGATCATCGACGCGAGCGAGACGTACCGCAGCGCGAGCAAGAGCAGCAGCCACACGCCGAACGCAATGCCCGCCGCGACCGGCGCGAGCCCGACGAACACGCCGAAGCTCGTCGCCACCGCCTTCCCGCCCTTGAACCCGAGGTAGACGGGGAACGTGTGGCCGAGGATGGCGAGTGCGCCGTAAAGAATCTTCATCCACGCCGCGGGCAGGCCGGGCCCGAACTCCTCGAGCATCAGGCCGCCGAGCAACACCGGCGCGAGCCCCTTCGCGAAATCGAGAACGAACGCCGCGACGAAGAACGGCATCCCGCAGACGCGGCCGGCGTTCGTCGCGCCGATGTTCTTGCTGCCGTGCTCGCGGATGTCCACGCCCTTGATCACGAGGCACAGGATCAAGCCGAACGGGACCGCGCCGAGCGAGTACGCCGCGACCGGCAGCAGCACGCAGCAGTAGATGACCGTCTCCATCACGGCAGAAATTTCTCCGGATGCTTGAGCTTCTCCGGCAGGTACTTCTCGGCGACGTACGGCAGGCTGTGCTTGGCGAAGGCCTGCTGCTCGGCGCGGACGCCCGCCTTGATCATCTTCTCGAGTTCGGCCTGCCACGCCTTGTAGTGCTTGACGAACGGATCGTTCTTGAGAGCATCTCGCGCTCGCTTCTTGTCGATGTCCTGAAGCGGATGCGTCGGCAGGTCGTACTTCTCGATGTCGTCCATCGTGACGCCGAGGTAGTGCGCGTGCGGCACGCAGAAGTAGCGGTTGATGTGGCCCGCGTTGCCGCTGCCGACCTTCAGCGTGCGGTAGATGTTGCAGTAGCCGTAGGGGTCGCAGTCGCAGAAGACATAGACGGGCAGCTTGTGCATGTCGGCCAGGCGGCGGATGAAGCGGCGGCAAGCGCGCGTCGGCACGCCGCCCATCGCGATAATGATGCAGTTGGCCGCCCGCCAGAAGTCCTGCTTCACGAGCCGCTGGAACGCGCCGTTCGTCTCGATGGCAAGGATGAACTTGGCGCTCGTCTCGAACTTGAGGTCCTCGACCGAGCTGGGGATCGAGTAGGCCCCGCTGCCGAAGCGCGAGCAGTCGATCTTGAGGGTCTTGCCCGAGCCCTGCTCCTTGTCGATCACGATCAGGCGGCCGGCGACGGCTCCGCTCTTCTCATCGGGGATGAACCCGAGCTGCTCGCGGTTCACCTCGTACATCGCCTCGATGTCGTCCATCACCGCGTCCGACTCGGGCTGCTCCTTGAACCGCGCGACGTCCCAGTTCTTCGAGACGTAATACGCCTCCCGCTTCGTCGCGATGTTGTCAGTGTCGATCAGCTCTTTCGAGAACTCGATCAGGCGCAGCGTCTGTGCGAAGCTCTTCACCGTGTTCACCGTCAGCGTCCGCGTCTTCTTGTTGCCCTTGAGCTGGAAGTAGCCCGCCTTCGGCGTGTATCGGACGTTTGACAGCGAGCGGATAGGAATCTTGATCGACGGCTTCTTCCGCTTCAGGATGCCGGTGTTGATGTCGCCCGCCGACGCGACGATCTTCTTCGCGACGGCCGACCGCGCGGTTGTCTTAGCCATTCAGCCTCCTTCGCCTGGAAGACGCAACGAAACGCCGGACACCATCTTACGCCCCGTGCCCGTCGCTTTCAACTTTTAGCGGCCCCTTACGCGCTTTGGAACGATTACGCCAATGCGGACGGCTGCAGCGCCGCCGAGCGGACACAAGGCACAACACAGCCGCCCCTCTCGGGGCGCGGGCCGCGACACGTTGTAGCACCGAGCTCACCACGCAGGCATTGAAACAGTTGCGGGAGAGGAGCAGGGAGAACACGAACGGGTTGAGGGACCCGGGTTGAGCAGTCCCTCAAGAGCAACATTTAGGTTGAGGACCCCGGTTGAGCAGTCCCTCAAGAGTAACATTTATATACCATATGGTACGAAAACGTTACCTGACCGGCCACGCCATTTGCCGAATGCTGAATCCCGCAAGTCCTTTGAACAGAATATGATACATCGGCGCAGACGGTCCGGAGCACCGGAGCCAGAGCTCGGTGTGCGTGACATATAGATACCATATGGTAAATTATTGTCGTGCGCCCGCGCCCCCCTCAGCCGCGGTTCCGAAGCATCCGCGCAACAGCCTGCTCGAGGCGGCCGATGCTCTCAAGGGCGCGGCCACGGGGCCAATTTCGGGGAAGGATCTGCGCCGGGAGCATTGGGTCGTCTCTCTCAAGAGCAGCCAGGTCGGCCTTCACCTTCAAGAGAGTTCTAGCCTTGAGACGTCGCGCTTCGGCGGTGTCTTGTTTCGGGACACTCGTGCACGTGTCTACAATACGCTTATATTCTTTGGCCACTTCGTGGAGGTCCCAGAGATGCGCCGGCAAAAACTCGGGCCCCCCGGCGAGAACGGATACTGACCCCGCCTGGAAGCAGTAAAACCGGCCGTCGCAGCGCCAACTCAGAAGGGTACGGTCGAGGAAGTCGCACCAGTCGTACGGGGAGACCCAGGAACTGCGACCGATCCGGCCGAACCCCATTTCGCGGAGCCGGCGGGTCAGGCGGTGTCTTTGGGTGTTGTGACTGACGGGAATGTCATACGTGAACAGGTGCCATCGCCCGGGCCACCGATCTTCGGTCTTGTCCAGCTTGAGTTGAACGATTTCGGCGCGGAGGCGCGCTTGGGGCCGCGCGTATCTCACGTCGCTTCCATGAGGGTCCCGCAGCAACTTTCCTTTCCGCACAAGGTAACTGAGCATCCTCTGCAGTTCGCCCTCGACGATGAACTCGTCCACGAGAGCGACGAAGTCCCACAGAATTCCACCATAGGCGCGCGTCCGCAGGACGGCGACGCACTCCAGGAGGTCCTCGTAGGTGAAACCCCAGTCCGTCTTGCTCATGTCACGTGCCCCCATATCGAGAGTAACATTTGTATACCATATGGTATTAAAATGTTACACTATGCGCCCCACCGTGTCAACTGTGCTGATCTGCAAGGCCTTGTCTATCAACAACATATCCGTTGGACCTTCGAATGCTCACACGTGGCCCACGACTGGTGGGTAACTTTTGAATACCATATGGTAAAAAAATGTTACTAATGAAGCCTATGTTTGCAGGGGGCGAAACGGGCGCGGGGGCGGCGCGTCAATGCAGGCTGATGCGTCCGGGTGTGTCCCCCACGATCACGGTTCACCGGCCGATGCGGAAGGAGCACAGGACGTAAGGTGTTCACCCGGCGATGTGGAAGGCGCGCTGCGCGGGATCGAATTCGAGCGCTGAGTCGGAGTGAACGTCGGCGGGGTCGACGCCGATCAGGGCGAGGGGGTTCGTGAAGCCGACGCGGATGAGGTCGTGCTCGCCGAGCAGGCCGAGCGACGCGAGGTGGTTGATGCAGTCGAGCATCGTGGCGGATGAGCCGACGAGGCACTTTTTCTCGGGGTTGTAGAGCCGGCCCGATTCTTCGAGTACAACGTCGTTGCCGAGCGTTCTGTAGCGGCCGGGCGGCAGGCCTGCGAGCGGGGCGGCGTCGCTGACGACGGCGATTCGCTCGACGCCCTTCGTGCGGATGATGGCCTTGATGACCGATGGCGTCAGGTGGTGGCCGTCGGTGATGATGAGCGCGGTCAGGTCGTCGGCGGCGAGGCCGGCCCAGAGCGGGTTGCGATGCCGGTCGAGCGTGTTGGGGATTCCGTTGCCGAGGTGGGTGAGCGCGGTCGCGCCGGCCGCGGCGAGGCGCTCGAGATGGTTCTCATCGGCCATGTGGTGCCCGAGCGAGACGGTGATGCCCTGCTCGACGGCGTGCCGCGCGAGCGCGTCGGCGCCGTCGACGTCGGCCGAGATCGACAGCAGCTTGATGTGCCCGCCGGCGAGTTCCTGGAGCCGGTCGAGGAGCGCGGGATCGGGGTCCCGGACCAACTTGGGATTGTGCGAGCCGACGGCTCCCGGCTGGCGCGAGATGAACGGGCCTTCGAGATGTATGCCGAGCAGGCGGGCGGCGAATTCGGGTTCGGTGACGGTTTGCGCGAGCAGGGGCAGGTTGCGCTCGTAGACGTCGACGGGGCTGGTGATCATTGTCGGGAGAAACGCAGACGTGCCGCGTCTGAGCACCTCGCGGCACGTCTTGCAGAAGTCTTTCTCGTGAAGTCCCGGATCCGAGAAGTCGACGCCGATGAATCCGTTGACCTGCAGGTCGACAAAGCCCGGAATGGCCACTTGCCCCTCCATCGCCGCTATTTGATCTTCACGGGCTTGCCGCCGGCCGCGGCTGAGTTCCAGATCGCTTCGGTGAGCTTGACGACGCCGAGGACGTCCTTCGCGGGCGACATGAGCTTTGCCTTCCCGAAGATCGCGTCGACCCAGTTCGTGGTGATGTCGGTGACGCTTTTTTTCGGCGGCGGGACCGGCCGCGGCTCGCCGCTGGGCCCGTCGATCCTCGAGAGCGTCTCGCCGTCAATTCGCAGCGTCGCCTTCGAGCCGACGACGTACCACGTCTCGTGCCACTGGTGCGCGTCGCCGATGACGGAGATCGAGGCGATCGCGCCCTTGTCGAACAGTACGTTCGCGGCCGTGTCGATGTCGACCTTCGTGCCGCGGTTGTCGCAGAACGCGGTGACCGACTTCGGCTTCTGGTTGGCGAAGAAGAGGAGCATGTCGACGAGGTGGCTGCCGGAGTCGTTGATCTGGCCGCCGCCCGAGAGCTTCGGGTCCTGCCGCCACGTGCCTCTCGTGAAGTGTTTCCACTGCTGGCACTGGATGACGGAGATGTACTGTAGGCGGCCGATCTCGCCGGACTTGATCAGGTCGTGGACGAGGCGGAAGCCGGCGGACGCCTTGCGCTGATAGGCGATCTGGAGCTTGCGGCGCGTCTGCTTCACCTTCGCGACGATGTTCTTGGCGTGGAGGCCGGTGCAGGCGAGCGGTTTTTCGCAGAGCACGTGGAGGCCGTGGTCGAGCGAGTCCATGATCTGCTGGTAATGCGTCGTGTGGGGAGAGTTGATGCTGACGGCGTTGACGTGGCCGAGCACCTTGCGGTAGTCGGTGCACTCCGGCAGGTCGGCGAGGTTGGGGAACCGCTTCTTGAAAGCTTTGAGGCTCTTGGACGACGTGTCGACGAGATGTGTTATCTCGACGCGCCTGTCGGCCGACAGCGCGGCCGCATGCCTGCCCGAGATTCCGCCGCAACCGATGAAGGCGACCCGCAGCTTCTTGTTCTTCTTCACGTTTCACTCCTTTGCTTCGGTTCTACGTACGCGGTGACGGACGCCGTCACCCTTTTGCCATTCGAGCGGCGAGGGCCAGTGCGGCGATCAGGCTGGACGGATCGGCCTTGCCCTGCCACGCGATATCGAACGCGGTGCCGTGTGCGACGCTGGTCCTGATTATTGGGATGCCGAGCGTCACGTTGACGCCTTCCTCGAAGCTGAGCGCCTTGAACGGCGTAAGGCCCTGGTCGTGGTACATGCAGACGTGCGCGTCGTAGCGGCCGAGGGCGGCCTTGGAGAACGCGGTGTCGGGCGGCAGCGGGCCGTGGACGTCAAGTCCTTCGCCGCGCGCGGTCTCGATCGCCGGGCCGATGATGCGTTCTTCTTCGTCGCCGAACATTCCGTCCTCGCCGGCGTGGCAGTTGAGCGCGAGGACGGCGATCCGCGGCGCGCGGCCGATGATGCGCGACATTCCCTCGTGCGTCAAGCGAATCACGCGGGCGATGCGGCCGCGGTCGAGCGCCGCGGGCACGTCGCGCAGCGCGATGTGCGTGGTGACGAGCGACACGGTGACGCGCGGGCCGTGCAGCATCATGACGGGCGGGCCCGAGCCGGTCAGGCTCTCGAGCATCTCGGTGTGGCCGGGGAACGCGATGCCGGCCTCGTTCAGGGCTTTCTTCGAGATGGGCGCGGTCGTGACGGCTGCGAAGCGGCCGGCCATCGCGCCCTCGACGGCGAACGTGATGTATTCGGCCGCGGCCTTGCCGCAGGCGGCGCTCACTTTGCCGGGCGCGAAATCGCGGGGCGCGATGTTGCCGATGTCGATGACTGCGGGGCCGGGCGGTGCGAAGGCTTTCTCGATGTCGGCGGGAGACAGCACGAGCTGCGGGAGGGCCAGGCCGAGCTGGCCGGCCACTTTCGACAGGACGTTTGCGCTGCCGACGATGACGGGCGCGCAGGCCGCGGCCACGCGCGGATCGGCAAGCGCCTTCAGGCAGACCTCGGGGCCGACGCCGGCGGGGTCGCCCATCGTGATCGCTATGGCGGGCCGGGTCACTCGTCGTCCTCGATGGGCGTCGAGATACGGTGTTCACCGTCGAACCACTTGCCGAGGTCGATCAGCTTACATCTTCGGCTGCAAAAGGGGAAGAATTTGTCGGCGGCGAGGTGGCGCGTCTCGACCGGTTTCTCGCACAGGGGGCAGACCGAGCGATGGACCTTGCCCTCGGGCTCAGTCCTTGCTCTCGGATTTTCCGTCAGGTTTGCCATCGCACTTGTTCTCGGCTTTGGCGGGGCAGGATGAGCACGGCGGACCGGACGAGTCGGAGGGTTTCGACGAACCCTTGCGCTTGTAGTCGGTCTGGTAGAACCCGCTGCCCTTGAAGATCACGCCGGCGCCCGTGCCGATGAGGCGGCGGACGCGCCCGCCGCACTCGGGACAGTTGCGCAGCGGCCGGGCCTTGATCGATTGGAACTTTTCAAAGGTGTGCGAGCACGCGCGGCATTCGTAGTCGTATGTGGGCATAATGTTGTTGTCTCTTGCTCCGTTCTCTCTCTTATTCTTTCTCTTCGTCGGCGCCTTTGGCGTCTTCTTTCTTCTCGTCGGGCGGCGCCGCGGCGACCTTGACCTGCGCGGGCCGGATGACGAAGTCGTCGATGATGAAGCCTCGGCCAAGCTCCTCGGTGACGGTGCCCGGCGGGACATCGCCGGTGATCTCGGTCGTCACGGCGTGGTGCACCTCGGGATCGAACGGCTTGCCGACCGACTCGATCGGTTTGATGCCGCTGTCGCTCAGTATCTGGAGCATCTGCGTCTCGATGAGGCCGAACCCCTCGATGATGTCGGCGGCGTCGTGCGACTCGTGCGCGTGCTTCAGCGAGTGCGCCATGTTGTCGATCATCGGCAGCAGCTTCTCGACGAAGCCGGCGACGGCTATCTTGCCGGCCCGCTGGCGGTCGCGCTCGAACCGCTTCTGTGTGTTGGCCATCTCGGCGACGGACCGGCGGAAGCGGTCGTCGAGCTCGGCGAGCTTCTGCTCGAGGTCGGCGTGCTCCGAGCGCGGTTCCTCCGCGGGCGGTTCCGGCTGCACTTTCTGTGGCTCCTCCGGCTGCGGGCCCGCCTCCGCCTCTTTGTTACCATCGCTCTCGGGTTGCTTGTCCTTCTGCTTGCGCATCGTGCACGCTTCTCCGCTCAATCGATGAACTTGCCCTTGAGCCTGTGGAAGAATCCCTTCTTGTGGGGATCGATGTCCGCTTTTTCGAGCTCGGTCAGCTTGCGGTACAGCTCTCCCTGTTCTTTGGTCAGCTTCTCGGGGGTGCGGACGATAGCCTGGACGAGGAGGTCGCCCTTGCCGGGTGCGCGGAGCCGCTTGATGCCTTCGCCGCGCAGGTTGTATATCTGGCCCGACTGCGTGGCGGGCTTGATCTTGAGGGTCGCGGTCTTCTTGTCAAGGAGCGGGATGTCGATCTTGGCGCCGAGCGCCGCCTGGCTGGGTGTGATGGTGCGCTGCATGACGAGGTCGGCGCCGTGCCGGCCGAAGATCGGGTGCTCGTTGACGGCGAGTTCGAGGTAGAGGTCGCCGCGTGGCGCGCCGGGGTCGCCGGGTTCGCCCTCGCCTTCGAGACGAAGCGTCTGGCCGTCCTCGACGCCCGCGGGCACGGTGACGTCGATCGTGCCGCTCCACGGGACCCGGCCGGCGCCGCTGCACTTCGGGCAGGCTTTTTCGATGGTGGTTCCTTTGCCGCGGCACCGGGGGCACGTCGTGCGCACGGAGAAGAACCCGTGAGACTGCTGGACTTCTCCGAGGCCGCGGCAGTAGGGGCAATTGACGGGCGACGTGCCGGGGGCCGCGCCGCTTCCGTGACAGGTCGGGCAGAGCTCGTTTCGAGTGACCTCGACGGATTTCTTGCATCCGAACGCGGCCTCCTCGAACGTTATCACGAGGCCGCGTTCGAGCGAGACGCCGCGCCGCGGCCCGCTTCGCCTGCGTGACGTGCGGCCGAAGACGTCGCCGAAGACGTCCCCGCCGAACAGATCGCCGAACGCGCTGAACACGTCCTCGAAGCTCTGGCCCTGGTACGAGTGCATCGTGGTGCCGCGGAGCCCCTCGTGGCCGAACTGGTTGTAACGCTTGCGCTTGTCGGCGTCGCTGAGGACCTCGTACGCCTCGGCCACCTCTTTGAACTTCTCCTCGGCGGCTCCTTTGTCGTCGGGATTCTTGTCTGGATGGTACTTCGCGGCGAGCTTGCGGAACGCCTTCTTGATCTCGTCGGCCGACGCAGTCTTGGCTACACCGAGTACCTCATAGTAGTCGCGTTTTGCCATAGATCACAGACTCGTCTGCCGAACGCTGCGAACGGCCGCTCTGCTCCTCTAATTGCCGGCCTCCCGCCATTTCTGCCTGAAACTCTCGACCTTGCTGTTCCACTGCTCCTCCGTGTCGGTCGGCAAGTATTCGATCTTGATGCCGGAGAGGGCCATCGCCACTTTCGCGACGGCCGTGCGAAGGATCTTGTCTTCCGTGTACATTGCGAGGATCAGGTAATTCACGGCCGCCTTGTCGCCGATCTCGCCGATGACCTCGAGGGCCTTGAGTCTGATCTTCCTCAGTTGCCACTGTTGGCGCAGGATGTTCACCCTCAGCGTGAGATCGGGTTTCCTCGCGATACGGAACCGCTTGTCCTTGAGCGTCTTGGCCCACCAGTCGGCGAAGTCCTTTATGACCGGCACCCGCTTGGCCTCCTCGTGTGCGATCAGCCACCGGCCGTCCGCCGTGATCTCGTATCCGAGGAGCTGCTCGACGGCCTCGACCGCGACCTCGCGCTCGTTCAAGTCGTCACTCTCAAGCTTCTCGATGAGTTTCGGGACGACCTTCAGCGCGGGGCCCAGGTTGCCGAGCGCCGCCAGCACGTGCAGCCGGACGGACTTCTTCTCGGCGTTGTCCTCGCCGCCCTTGCCGTAGTCGACGAGCTTGAGTAGTGGTGCGGCGCTCTCGTAGTCGTCGATCTCGCCGAGTGCGTCGGCCGCGATCATCCGGACCACGTCCTCCTTGTCGGCGAGCAGCCCGTTGAGCTTGGGGGCGGCTCTCTTCAGCTTCATCACGCCGAGTGTCTTGGCCGCGAGGTACCGAAGCCCCGGGTTCTTCTCGTCCAGGAGCTCTACCATCAGGTCGCCCGTGGGAACCAGGTCGGCCGGGTTCTTCATCAGGCCGAGCGCCGTGAGGGCCATGATCTTGACCGAGTCGTCGTTCGTCCGCTTGATGAGATCGACGAGCGGCCCGACGGCGGGCGCGCCGATGTCGGTAAGCTCCTGCCGGGCACTTGCCCGCAGCCGCGCCCAACCCGCGTCCTTCTCCTTCCACTCGTGCGCACTAATGTGCGGGTGACGTTCGGCGGGGGTCTTTGGCGTCTCGATGATCTTGATGAGCTCGCCGACGTCGGCCGCTTCGCACTCGCTCGAGCCCGAGAGCGCAAGGCCCGCAGCGAGGAGCGTCACAGACAGGATCACGCATGTGTTCGTTCTCACGCCTGCCCCTTTCGTTCAAGGTTGACGTGCCCCCGCCGACATGGGCAGACGGGCACGCGGCATGTACGTCCGGCCGTCACGAAACGCTCTCGGCGGCCGGTTCCTCCTCCTTGACCTCGGCGACCATCGTGTTCGTGGTCAGCAGCAGGCCGGCGATGCTGGCTGCGTTCGCAAGCGCCGCCTTGACGACCTTGGCCGGGTCGATGATGCCGGCCTTGAGGAGGTCGACGTATTCGCCGGATAGCGCGTCGAGGCCGATGTTGGCCCCGCGCTCGAGCACCTCGGCAACGACCACGTCGCCGTCGAGCCCGGAGTTCGCCGCAATCTGGTGCAGCGGTGCCCGGAGCGCGCGGACAACGATGCCGGCTCCGATCTTCTCGTCGCCGCGCAGCTTGCCGCGGGCCATCTCGGCGGCCGGAATGGCATGGAGGCAGGCGATCCCGCCGCCCGGGACGATGCCCTCCTCGACCGCGGCCTTCGTCGCGTGCAGCGCGTCGTCGGCGAGGTCCTTCTTCTCCTTCATCGCCGTCTCGGTCGCCGCGCCGATGTTCACGATCGCCACGCCGCCCGTCAGCTTCGCCAGCCGCTCCTCAAGCTTCTCGCGGTCGTAGTTCGACGTCGTCGCCTCGATCTGCTTGCGGATAAGGCCGCAGCGGGCCTGGATGGCCGACTTCTTGCCGGCGCCCTTGATGATCGTCGTGTTGTCCTTGGTCACGATGACCTTGTCGGCCGTGCCGAGCTGACTGAGCTCGACGGCGTCGAGCTTGATCCCGAGATCCTCCGAGATCACGCTGCCGTCGGTCAGGATGGCGAGGTCCTCGAGCATCGCCTTGCGGCGGTCGCCGAACCCGGGCGCCTTGATCGCGCAGCACTTGCACACGCCGCGCAGCTTGTTGACGACCAGCCCGGCGAGCGCCTCGCCCTCGAGGTCCTCGGCGACGACGAGCACCGGCTTGCCCGTGCCGACGATCTTCTCGAGCAGCGGGATGAAGTCGCGGAGGCTGCTGATCTTCTTCTCGTGCAGCAGGATGAGCGGCTCCTCGAGAACCGCCTCGAGGCTCTCGATGTCGGTGATGAAGTAGGGCGAAATGTAGCCCTTGTCGACCCGCATCCCCTCGACGATCTCGAGCGTGGTGTCGAGCGTTTTGCCCTCCTCGATGGTGACGACGCCTTCCTTGCCGACTTTTTCCATGGCGTCGGCGAGGATCTTGCCGATGGCGGGGTCGTTGTTGGCCGAAATGGCGGCGACCTGCGCGATGTCCTTGCCCTTCACGGGCTTGGCCATTTCGCCGATGGCCTCGGTCGCAGCGCCGGCGGCTTTCTCGATGCCGCGCTGGATCGCCATCGGGTCGGCCCCCGCGGCGACCATCTTCAGGCCTTCCTTGAAGATGGCCTCGGCAAGAACGGTGGCCGTCGTCGTGCCGTCGCCGGCGTCGTCGCTCGTCTTGCTCGCCGCCTCGTGCAGCAGCTTGGCCCCCATGTTCTCGAACGGGTCATCGAGCTCGATGTCCTTCGCCACGGTCACGCCGTCCTTCGTGACCTTGGGCGAGCCCCAACTTTTGTCCAGTATGACGTTGCCGCCGGCGGGCCCGAGCGTGACCTTGACGGCCCCGGCAAGCTTCTCAACGCCGCTCAGGATCTTGCGCCGAGCTTCGTCGTCATACATCAACTGCTTCGCGTTCGCCATTTAGGATCGCCTCCTCTTGTTTTCAACGATTGCCAGTATATCGGTTTCCCTCATGATGCGACAGTCTTTTCCTTTGATCTCGACCTCGTCGCCGCCGTACTTCGAGAAGAGGACGATGTCGCCCTTCTTGACCTCGAGCGGGGCGCGGTCGCCCGAATCGAGAATGCGGCCGGGCCCGGCGGCCACGACCTTGCCCTTCTGGGGCTTCTCCTTCGCGCTGTCCGGCAGCACGATCCCGCCCGCGGTCTTCGACTCCGCCTCGAGCACCTCGATCACAACCCTGTCATCAAGCGGTTTCACGGCCATCTGTTACGTCCCTCCTTTCACGGAACCTTCTGATTTGCCTCGTGCGGGCCGCCCGATCAGCCGCTTCCGGTGCCATCAGCCGCCGGCAGCCGAGCCAGCACGAAGTCCTTCACTCTCAACGCCATCTTGTGCGCGGCCGCCGCCGTGTCCGGCGAGGGCCAGAAATCGTCAGCGTACCGGAGTTCCACAGCATAGGGCGTCAGCGCGGCGGCCGTCTCCAGAAGCTCCTGGAACGCCGTGTCACCCTCGGAGCACAGTTCGACGAGCTTCTCGAGGTTGTGCACGAAGGGGAACTCGATGTCTTTGCAGATCAAGTACGCCTTCAGGTACTTCTCCGCGGCCTGCTGCGCGTGGAAGCACGCGGCATCGAGGGCCTGCCCGGCTCCGAGAGACAGCGCACACGCCGCCAGATCGCTCTCGGCCTTCTGAATCCACGACCGTGTCAGGTCACGCGGCTCTTTCATAGAGCACCTTTCCCTCACGAATCGCGGTCGTGATGAACGCTTGCCGGACCTCTTGCCAATCGGCGATCTCTTCAGGTGTGTAGACGACGATGTCCATTGGGACCTGGATGTCGCGCAACGCCAGGTAGATGGCGGGGGCGCGGCGATGGCGCGGCTCGTCAGAGGCCTTCACGATCAGCAGGTCCAGATCGCTTCCCTGTCGCTGATCACCGCGCGACCGGCTGCCGAAGAGGATGATCTTGTCCGGATGAACCGTGTCGACAATCCGTTCGACCACCTCGTTCAGCAATTCGTCTGTCACCGTGTGCTCTCGCATCCGCGTTTTCCTTGTCGTGCGCGACGGGTGCTCACATCATGCCGCCCATTCCGCCCATGCCGCCCATTCCGCCGCCGGGCATTCCGCCCGGCCCGCCGGGGACGGGCTCTTCCTCGGAAGGCGCCTCGGTGATCAGGCAGTCGCTGAGGATCAGGACGCACGCGACGCTCGCGCCGTTCTGCAACGCGGACCGCACGACCTTCGCCGGGTCGACGACGCCCGCGTCGACCAGGTCGCCGTATTCCTCGGCGTTCGCATCGTAGCCGAATGCGCCCGTGCCGCTCTTCACCTTGTCGACCACCACGTTGCCGGCCTGGCCGGCGTTGTCGGCGATGCAAAAGAGCGGGCGGGTGAGCGCGTGCCGGACGACCTCGACGCCGGTCGCGACGTCGCCCTTCGCCTTGACCGAATCGAGCGCCGGCAGCGCCCGGATAAGCGCGACGCCGCCGCCGGGCACGATGCCTTCCTCGACGGCCGCGCGGGTCGCGTGGATGGCGTCCTCGACTCGCGCCTTCTTCGCCTTCATCTCGCTTTCGGTCGCCGCGCCGACGTTGATCTGCGCCACGCCGCCGGCGATCTTCGCCAGCCGCTCCTGAAGCTTCTCGCGGTCGTAATCGCTCGTCGTCGTCTCCATCTCGTTGCGGATCTGCTTCGCGCGGCCGCTGATCTCGGCCGAGTCGCCCGCGCCCTCGACGATCGTCGTGTTGTCCTTGTCGATGAGCACCCGTTTCGCGCGGCCGAGGTCGTCGAGCGAGACGCCCTCGATCTCGATGCCGAGGTCCTTGTAGATCGCGCGGCCGCCGGCGAGCGCGGCGATGTCGCCGAGCATCGCCTTCCGGCGGTCGCCGTAGCCCGGCGCCTTCACCGCGGCGCACTGGAGAATGCCGCGCAGCTTGTTGACGACGAGCGTCGCGAGCGCGTCGCCCTCGATCGTCTCGGCGATGATGACGAGCGGCTTGCCCGCCTTGCTCACCTTCTCCATCAGCGGCACGAGGTCCTTCGCCGCCGTGATCTTGTCCTCGTAGATCAGGATGTACGCGTCGCGGAGGTCGACCTCCATCGACTCCGGGTCGGTCACGAAATGCGGCGAGAGATAGCCGCGGTCGAACTGCATCCCCTCGACGACCTCGACGCTCGTCTCCGACGACTTGCCCTCCTCGACCGTGATGACGCCGTCCTTGCCGACCTTGTCGAACGCGTCGGCGATCATCTTCCCGGTGTCGGCGTCGTTGTTGGCGGCGATCGCGGCGACCTTCGCCACGTCGGCCTTGCCGGCGACCGGCTTCGAGATCTTGGCGAGCTCGTCGACAACGGCGTCGACGCCCAGCCGTATCCCGCGAACGATGTCGGCTGCGTTCGCGCCCGCCATGGTGTTCTTCAGGCCTTCGAGGAACAGCGCCTCGGCCAGCACGGTCGCCGTGGTCGTCCCGTCGCCCGCGACGTCGCTCGTCTTCGACGCCGCCTGCTTCACCATCTGTACGGCGAGGTTCTCGAACTTGTCGGCGAGCTCGATCTCCTCCGCGACCGTCACGCCGTCTTTCGTCACCGTCGGGCTGCCCCAGCTCTTCTGAAGCACTGCGTTGCGGCCGCGCGGACCGAGCGTGCTCTTGACCGCGCGGGCAAGCTTGACCACGCCCGCCCGCAGCGCCTTCCGAGCTTCCACGTCAAACGCCATCTGCTTTGCCATTTGACCAAATACCTCCTCACAGGGTGCCGGGATTACAGCGTCCTCGATCAGTCCGATTTACGCACCGCAGATCGGGCGCGGCGCGAGCGGACATTATAGGCTAATTGGCTCTATATACAAATACCGTGCCACACATCGCCGGAATTGGCCGGGCAAGGGGCACAATTTTGTAACATCTTGACAGAGAGGTGCTTACGGCGCCGCTTTTTCGCCGGCCAACGGGGGCGGGAGAATTTTTTATGTCACTTTGGCAGATAAGGCCCGCCGACCAGGGCCAATATGACAGCGCCAGCCCCCGCCCCGGCCAACACGGCCGAAATGACCTAAAGGCTCGTCGGCCTCGGCCGAATACTGAAATCAGTCGCCGGAAAGCGTTGGCGGCCGCTGGATTGAAAACAAAACGTGTTGGAGACCAAGAGCGTGAGAAAGTCTGCCGTTATCGTTATGTTGAGCGTTCTGCTGCTCTCGGCGATGCCTGCGAACGCCACCATCATCACCCTGACCGACGGCGATGCCCTCGTCGAGATCGATCTCGACAGCTCCGCCGGCATGC
>JBDREM010000051.1:0-16201 GCA_043819695.1 Planctomycetota bacterium | reverse complement strand
CACCCACGGATCATCGCTGTCGGGAACACACACGAGGTAGCCGCGCGGGTTCGCCCGCTGAAACTCGCGCAAGAGCTCAATCGGACAGTCCTCCCGGCTGCTCCAGAACGCGACACAAAGGTCACGATCCTGGACAAGCCCCCTGGCCCCGGCAGAATCGGCCGGGTCCACGACCCGGACGTCGTTGCCCTCACTTTCGAACAGATCATGGACGAGTTGCCCGACAAGCCGGTGCCCATCGGCGCCCGCGTCCGGACCCGCGGCGCGCTCTGCGGCGCCGGCCAGCAGTATTCTGTGTGCCATCGCTCATTCCCCTCTCGCATTTCGCCGCCCTTGCTTTTTGCCCGCCGCGCGCCGCCGCGTGGCGGAGCGGAAAAACATGTCCGTCTTCGAGACCAAAGGTCATACCCCGGCCCCCGTGCAAATCCGGTCACGCCCGGTTTGCTTGCATTCGTAAAGCGCTCGGTCGGCGGCGGCGACGAGCTCGGCGCCGAAACCTTTCCCGATCGAGCACGCGACCCCGACGCTCACGGTCGAGCGCGCCACGGCAGGGCCGTCCGCCGCACCGGAGGCCGGCGCGAACGAGAACACCGTCTCGTCAACGGCTTCCTGAATGCGCTCGAGGACGGCCAGCGCGCCGTCGATGTCCGTCTCGGGAAGTATGAGGCCGAACTCGTCGCCCCCGTAGCGGGCGATCGTGTCGCACCTTCGGCTCTGCCGCTCGGCGATGTCCGCTATCTTCCGAAGCACCTCGTCGCCGGCCACGTGGCCGTGGGTGTCGTTGATATGCTTGAGGTGGTCCACGTCTATGAGTGCAACACAGAAAGGCGACTCGTATCGCTCGAAGCGTTCCCACTCCGCGGCGATGGCCGAGTCGAACACGCGCCGTGTCTTGGCGCCCGTCAGGCTGTCCTCGTGCGCGAGCCGGTCGGTCTCGCTGTGGGCCAGCGCGTTCGCGATGTTGGCGCCGAGGATGTCGCTGATGAGCAGGACCTTGTACTCCAGTATGTGGCGCGCGAGATTCTCCGGATTCTCGATGTCGCAGAGGCAGAGAAGCGCGGGTACTTCACTGCCGGGGTCTACGCGGGCAGATCTCTCGGCGAGCGTGGCCTCCTCGCGGCTGAGCCAAAGCGGCATGACGACGCATCCCTGGCGGTTGGCCGCGTCGCTGGCCGCGCCCAGGCACCAGTCTCTCTCGGTGGCGACGGCGGGCTTCCTGGTGGCCAGGGCCTCGCGTATGGCCTTGTTGATGTCAACGCCGGGCGGTACGTGCGCGAGGCAGCCGACCCTGCGCTCGCGCCACAGCGTCAGTTCATTGTCCGCGTCCGGCACGAAAAGAAGACAGGACTTGGCGCCGAAGAGCTGGGGCGCCTTGCTGCACACGAGGTCGAGCACCTCGTCGAGGTCGAGCGTGCGCAGTTCGCGCGAGAAGTAGGCAACGTTCTCGGCGATCTTCTTCATTCGCTCCAGGCGCTCGTTGGCAAGCCGAAGGGCCCCGGCCTGCCGCTGGATTTGCGCCGCCTGAATGGCCTCGGTGCGCCGGAGATGGAAGCGCTCGAACTCGGACATGACGACCTGGGCAAAGTCCTTCTCGTCCTCGATGGGCTTGCAGACGTAGCGGTCGAGCAGTTGGTTGTTGATGGCGTAGCGGGCGGACTCGAGCCCGGCATAACCGGTGAGCAGAACGAATGACGTGGCGGGATGATCTTTCTTCACCCGCTCGATCAGCTCGAGCCCGGAACAGTCGGGCATGATCTGATCGGTGATCAGCAGGGCGAGCTCGGCCCCCTCTGCCGCCATCTCTTGCGCGGCCTCGTCGAACTGAGCCGCGCCGAGCGCCAGCTCGACATCGCACGAAACGGCCGCCGTGTCCCTGCTCAATGCGCGGGTGATCAGTTGACCGGCCGATTCCAGGAAGGCTTGGTCGTCGTCGACACAGCCGATCCAATACTTCGCGTCAGAGGCTGGCTCCATGTGGTGTTTTCTCCAGAGGCAACGAGATTATGAACTCCTTGAAGTCGCCGTTGTTCTGCAAACTGATTGTTCCGCCGTTGCGTTTGACGGTGCCCATGACGACCGACAGGCCGAGGCCGGTGCCCTTGCCCGGCGGCTTGGTTGTAAAGAACGGATCGAATATCTTGGAGACGATCCCCGGCGGGACCGGCTGGCCGTCGTCGGCGATGACGACGTCGACGGACACGTCCGAGCATCGTGTCCGCACCTGGATGGAGCCGCGCGCCGTCTCGCCCTTCTCCTCGATCGCGTCGCAGGCGTTCGCAAGCAGATTGACCCACACCTCGGTGATCCCGCCCGAGCAGTGGACCTGTGGCAGGCCGTCCGCGAGGTCGATGTCGACGCTGGCGCGCATCTTCAGGCGATTGTGCAGGATGATTAGAGCATCGTTGATGGTCTGGTTGATGTCGACCGCCTGCACCGCCGCTCCGGCGCCGAACGTGCCGCCGTGTGAATAGTACTTCAGGGCCTGGACCGTCTGCGAGATCTTCTCGGCGCTCGTCCGGCTGATCTTGGCACTGGCGTGGATCTCGACAAGCGCGGCGAACACGTCGGCCACGTCGTATTCCTCGAGGAGCTTGCAGAGCTCGACGCCTTCGGACGAGGCCGTGATGTGACACTTGGCGAGCAGTTCGGCGAATTTCTTGGCCTGGCCGATGCCGGCCTGGACGAGCCCCTCGCACAGCGCCTTGCGCTCCTTCCTCGAGACGCGGTCGGGGATCAGGCGCCGGGCCACGGCCACGTCGAGGAAATGCCGGAACGTGCCGAACTGCTCGGGCGGCATCTCGCGCATCTTTTGCAGGCCGTTCACGAGCATGTCGAGCGACCCGGTCGTCTCGCCCGTCACGTTGTAGATCGCGCCGGTCGGCGTGTTGATCTCGTGGGCCACACCCGCGACCAGCCGGCCGAGGCTCGACATCTTCTCCATCTGGATCATCTCGTCCTGCGCCTGCTGGAGCTCCTGCCTGGCCTTGGTCTCCAGCTTGTGCGCGACGTCGAGCTCCAAGTTCTTCCGCTCCAAGGAGTTAGCATATTCCCGCAGTTCGGTCGTGGCGCTCTCGAACGCCGCGGCAAGCAGTTGGAGTTCACGTCCGCCGCCCACGGCGAGGTCGACGTTTCGTTCGCCCTGCCGGATCTTCTCCGCCGCCGTCGTGAGCTTCCCTATCGGCTTGGTGATGCTCCGCGCGACCTCGCCGCCGATCAGTGTCAGGCAGACGACCAGCGCCGCCGTGCCGATAACGAGCATCACCTTGAGTCTGTCCATCGCCCGGCTCGTCTCCGTCTGCGTGACTTCGCTTATTCCCTGGACCGAGCGCACAAGCTGGTCCAACGTTCTTTCGATGCCCGTATCCTTGACCCGCATGGCCACCTTCAAGAGGGTGCCGGGCACCGGAGCAATGAACGCATAGCCCGCGCCGTGCGTGCGGCGCGAGGCCGGCGCCTCGCCTGAACGGCTGGCGGCAAGCAGAGACGTTCCAGGCGTCTCGAGCGGCTTGTCGTTCAGGAGCAATTCCACGCTCGTGGTATAGCCGATTGTCGCCTGCCGCTCCGCGGCCTGCCTCACCGATTCGGCCTGCGCCAGTTGGGTCAAGCTCGTACCAGGGTGCTCGTCGAGGAACTGAAGGATTCTCTGGACGACCTCTTCCGCCTTCGCCCGTGCGGCGCGGCGGCTCAGGCTCCGCATCTCCTCGGCGTTCTTCTGCTCGGCGCGCTGCACCTGCATGACAGTGACCCGTTGCGCACGGTCCACCTGCGCACAAACGAACCAGCCCAGCAGCAGCAAGGGCAACGTGGCGAACGCCAGAAGCCCAAGCATCAGCTTGGACCTTATCGGCATGGAAGTTCGAGTCAGATCCATGGCCGCCCTCTTCAACTGCGCTTCGCCCGACATGGGGGCAGTTGCGTTACAACGCGACCCACGAGTATCGGAATTACCGGCCGGCAAGTTAGTTGAGAGAGGCGGGGGGATCAGGCGCCGTGCGTGTCGTCCCCGACGACGTGCCTCATGTCTTCGGCGATCCGGCAGAGGGGGGACGAGCGGCAGCGTGATAAACGCCGCCGTGAGCACGCCATAGCCCAGCGAGACGCCCATCGCGATGAGCAACCTCGCCTGCATCGACGTCTCGAAGATCATCGGCGCCGGCCCGAGGAACGTGGTGAGCGAGGCCGGGATAATCGGCCGGGAACGGCGCACGGGCGCCCCTCTTCCGCGGCCGTTCTTCATCTTCAGTCGGCGGGATCGCGGCCGGGCGTGGCGATGCCGCGGCGCTCGAGCAGGGAACCATCGAGGCGGTACAGGTCGATTAGGGCTTTGAGGTAGTTCACCACCGCCTGGACCTCCCCTATCTGGCTCTGGACGAGGTCGCGCTGTACCGTGGCCACCAGCAGTGAAGTGGATTTTCCGACGAGGAACTTTTCGGTTTCGGCTCGCACCTTTTCTTCCTGGGCCTCTCGGGTGGCGCTGGTGGCGGCGGCCTGTTGGGCGGAACGTTTGACCTCGACATGGCTCGATCGGACGTCGACTTGAACGAGCTGCTCCATGTTGGCGACCGCATCGGCCGCCTGCTGCCTGGTGAGGACCGCCCGCCTGTGCTGCGCTTTGGCGTCTCGGTTACCGAAGGGAATCTCGAAGCTGAGTCCGGCCGAAACGTCGTAGTACTCATTTCCGAGGTCCCCCGCGGCGCTGCCGAACGAGTCGGCATAGCCGGTCTTACCCAGTGAGACAAAGAGGTCCAGCTTGGGGAGCAAGCCGTTCTTGGTCTTCACGAGCTCCAATTCGTCGCGCCGGACGCGCAGGCGAGCTTCGTTCAGATCCGGCCGTGTTTTCAACGCGAGCCTGGCGTGGTCTTCCACGTCGTCCAGCTTGAGACTCGGAGTCGACGGCGCGTCCTTCAGAGCGACCTCCCGCTGCCAGAGCCCTGAGCCGGGCGGGCTGGTGAGCCGCAAGAGCCTGAGGCGGGTGGTGTCGAGCAGGCTCCGAGCGTTGATCAGCGCTTCTTGCCGCAGGGCGACCTCTGCGCGGGCCGCGGCCAGGTCCGTCGCCGCCAGCTTGCCGACGTTGACGCGTTGTTCGGCTTCCTTCAACTGGTCCCCTGCGAGCTTCAACGACTTCTCGTATATCTCGATCTGACGCTTGGCCAGTACATGGTCCCAGTAGGTGGACTCGATGTCGGCGACCAACGCCTCCGCAAAGCCGCGCAGTTCGTACTGCGACGAGAGCGTATCGAGCCGGGCCTGGCGGATGCTGGCCAGGTTCACGTCCGTTCCCGCCCCCCTCAGCAGGGCCTGGGTCACGCTGAGTCCGGCGCGAACGGCGTTGTTGCTGACGGCTCCTCGCGTTTGATCCGCGGTAACACCCGCCTCGACGTCGGTCCCGGTCGGGAGACGTTTGGCAACGGCGGCCCCGGCGCCGACGGACGTGGTACTGAAGTTGCCGCCTGCGCCCGTCTTGCCCGCCGCGTGCGACGCCGCCGCCTCGGCCTTCAGCACGGGGTCGAAGACTGCTCGCTCCTGATCTTCGTATGTGCGCCGAATGGGCGGGTTCGTCCGCTCGACGATGAGCGCCCGGTTGTTCTCCAAGCCGATCAGGACGGCTTCCGTGATCGAAACGTTCAGCGGCCCCGTCGGCGGAACAGCCGGCGTCTTCGGAAGCTGGGCCTGGCCGGCGCGTTCGCCTCTCGCGGCGGGACGCCGGTCGAGCGGGCCGATGTAGTCGTCGCCCGCCCAAGTTTCCGGCAGCGTGCAACCTGCGAGAGAAACCAAGGCCGCCGCCGCCGCAGTCGCCAACCAGACAGGATTTCGAACCATTCTTATCAACGTCATTATCCGGAATATCCTTATATTACTCGACCTTTGCTTCCTTTGTGCGCCGGAGGCCCTCGATTGCCGAATAGACGACCGGCACGAACACAAGCGTGATGAGCGTCGAGCTGAGCAGCCCGCCGATGACGGCCCGGGCCATGGGCGCCTGGGCTTCGCCGCCTTCGCCCAGCCCGAGCGCAAGCGGGATCAGGGCGCAGCAGGTGGTCATGGCGGTCATGAGGATGGGCCGGAGCCGCCGCCGGCCGGCCTCTTCAATCGCCTCGCGAAGCGGCAGCCCGTCGCGTCGGCGCAGGACGTTCGTGCAGTCCACCAGCAGGATGGCGTTATTGACCACGATGCCGCCCAGCATGATGCAGCCGATGAAGGATTGGATGTTGAAGGTGGTATCGGTGAGGAAGAGCATCAGGATGACGCCGATCACGGCGAGCGGCACGGAGAACATCACGACGAACGGGTCGCGCAGCGACTCATACAGGCACGCCATCACCATGTAGACGAGCACGAGGGCGAGCACGAAGCTGAGGAGAAGCTCGCGGAACGCCTTCTGCTGCTCTTCATAATCGCCGCTGAAGACGATGCTGAAGCCGCGGGGGACGGGGACCGATCGGAGCTTCTCGCGGATGTCGCTGATAACGGACCCCATGTCGCGTTCGCTGATGTTGGCTGAGACGGTCACGATCCGTTCCTGGTCCATGTGCTCGATCCGGACGGGGCCGCTGCGCGGCCGGACGCCGACGACGTTGCGCAGGACGACCGGCTCGCCGTCCGCGTTCGTCAGGGTCAGGTCGAGAATCTCGCGGAGGTCCAGGCGTTCCGAGTCTTTGACCTGGACGAGAATGCGGTACTCGTCGCCCGCCTCGCGGTAGTTGCTCGCCCGCGTCCCGGACAGGGCCGTCTGGAGCGCCTCGGCGATCTGGCGAACGGTGAGCTTCATGTCCGCCGCCTTGGGCCGGTCGACGATGATCAGTTCCTCCGGAGTGCCGGTGTCGCGGCTGACCACGACGTCGGTGACGCCGTCCACGCTCTCGGCCACCGCCTTGACCCGCTCGGCCAACGCGTCGGCCACTTCCAGGTCGTAGCCGCGGATCTCCACCTGGATCTTCTCGGTCGACCCCGCCATCCTGCGGAAGATAAAGAGCCCGGCGCCGGTCCGGACGCGAACGGTCATTCCGGGTATGCTCGAGAGTCTGTTCCGCAGGATCGTCGCGACCTCTTCGCTGGACCGGGTCCGCCGGCTCTGGGACACCAGCGAAATCCGCAGGCTGGCGGTGTGCGATGCGCTCCCGTGCCAGTGCGAGCCGCCGGTGCTCGCGACCATGCTCTTGATCTCGGGCACCTCCTTCCGGACGATGTCCTCGACCCTCTTGAACGTTGCATCGACGAGATCGACCCGGGTGCCCACCTCCATCTCGGCGTTCACCCGCACCTCACCCTCGTCCGAGCTGGGCATGAGCTCCGAGCCGACCAGCGGGATGAGGACCAGGCTGCCGCCAAAGAGCAGGACGGCAAGGATCACGGTCAGGATGCGATGGTTCAGCGCCACGTGCAGCAGCTCCTTGTACCCGTTTTCCAACTGCTGGAGAAACAGGCCGCTGACGCGGAACACCTTGTGGGCCAGCGTTTCGCCCTTCGTCGCTTCGAGCGTGGACGTGTGCAGGAGCCGTGCCGCCAGCATGGGGACAACTGTCAGCGCGGCCGCCAGGGCGCACATCAGGGAGAAGCTGACCACAAGGGCAAGCTGCTTGAACATGACGCCGGCCATGCCGGGCATGAAAATCAGCGGCAGAAAAACCACCACCGTCGTCAAAGTGCTGGCGACGATCGCGGCGGCGACTTCCTCACTGCCGTCGACGGCGGCGTCGAGCGCGCCTTGCCCGGTTTCCCTGAGGCGATAGATGTTCTCCAGCACCACAATGGAACTGTCCAGCAGCATCCCGATGCCCAGCGCCAGCCCGCCGAGCGTCATGATGTTCAGCGTGAACCCGCCGAAGTATATCAGGCCGAACGTGGCGATGATGGACACGGGTATCGCGATGGCGATGATGGTCGTGCTTCGGAAATCGCGCAGGAAGAAGAGCAGCACGGCGACGGCGAGCAGGCCGCCGAAGAGGGCCGCGTTGCCCACGTTGGAGATCGAGCGCTCGATGTACTCGGACGTGTCGATCATCGGTATCAGCTTGATCTGGGGGATGTCCCGGTTGATCGCGTCGATCTCCTTGAGAACGCCCCTGGCCACCTCGACGGTGTTGGTGCCTGACTGCTTGTTCACTGACAACTGCACGCCGGGCTCGCCGTTGATCCGGACGATCCGCTTGACCTTCTCCCAGGCGTCCTTGACCTCGGCGATGTCGCGGAGCGGGACGGGTGCGCCGCCGCGCACGGACACGACCGTATCGCGCAACTCGTCGAGGTTGACGTACTCGCCCGGGGTGCGGATGGTCACCTCGTAGTTCCCGCGGTCAATGGATCCTGCCGGCAGGTTGACGTTGCCGGCGCCGATCCGGTCGAGAATCTGAGCCAGAGGAAGGCCCAGGGCTTTGGTCTTGTCGAGGTTGAGATTGACGTGAATCTCGCGGTCGAGCCCGCCCCGCACGTCGAGCGCGGCGACGCCGGGGACGCGCTCGATGCGGTACTTGATCTGGTCGTCGATGATGCGGCGCATCTGGATGGGGTCAAGCCGGCTCGACGCGCCGAGAATAAGAACGGGGAAGCTGGCGAGGTCGAACTTGCGGAGCCGGGGCCGGTCCGCGTCTTCCGGCAGGCGCGGAATCACCTGGTCGAGCCGGTCGCGAACGTCGTTGGCCGCGGCGTCCAGGTCGGTCCCCCAGGTGAACGTGACCCGAACGTTACTGCTGCCCTCCGACGAGACGGAACTGACCTCCTCGACGCCGGGGACGGCGCTCATCGCCTCTTCGATGAGGCGCGTGACCAGCTCCTCCATCTCCTCCGGGCTCGCGTCGCCGTACTCGGTCGAGATGCTCAATGTCGGGAAGGTGATGTCGGGCATCAGGTCGACGGGCAGCCGGGAGAGGGAGATAGCGCCGAGGATGATGACGATCAGCACCACCATGGTGGTGAAAATGGGGCGGTGGACCGAAAACCGGGATAGTCTCATTGCCTTTTCTCCGTCCGCTGTTTCGCGGCTTGCGGCTTTTCCGTGCGGCCCGGCTCCTGATCGGGCAGCCGGATGGCCGAGCCGTCCTCCAGAAGATGATGCCCCATCGTTACCACAAGGCCGGACAGCGGCGGCTTGATCACCTCGGCCAGTTCGCCGTCCACGATGCCCAGTGTCACCGGGACAAAGCCGGCCTTCATCCCGCCGGTGTCGGCGAGGAAGACGCCCTGCTTTCCGTTGCGCCGGACGATCGCGGCTCCGGGCACGACGGTTGCACCGTCATGCCGCGCGAACTCGAGCTGAGCGCGGACGAACATCCCCGGCTTCAGGATCTCGTCCGGGTTGGGAAGCTCTATCTCCACCCGCGCCTGGCGCGAGGTCTCCTTCAAGAGCGGCGCAATGCGGATAATCTTGCCGGTGAACGTCTTCTCAGGGAACGCGTCGTTCGTGATGCTCGCCTCCTGGCCCACCCGCACCTTCGGGTAATCCCGCTCGATCACGTGGATAACCGCCGTCATGGAGCGGTTGTCGAGTATGGAAATAATCGGGTCGTTGGCCCTGAGCATCTCGCCCTCGTCGACGAACCGCTCGCCGACGACGCGGGGGACTGCGCCATCGTCCCACGCCGCCCGAATCTGCGTGTACGACAGCCGCACCTCCGCCGCGTCGAGGGCCGCCTTGCGCTGCTCCACCTGGGCCAGGGCCACCTTGTGCTTCGCCTCGCACACCTGGTGCTTGGCCTGGCTCTCCTCGAGCTCCGACTTCGATGCGATCTTTCGGTCGTAAAGCTCCTTGGTCTTCAGAAATTCGCTCTTCGCGAAGGCCAGTGAACTCGCGCACTCGGCGACGCTCGCCTTCGCCACCGCCCACTCGGCCCGGGCCTGGTGGCCCTCGTGAACGTATTCAGCGTCGTCCAGCACCGCGATCAACTGGCCGGACTTGACGGGGTCTCCGATGTTCACCAGCAGCTTCTCGAGCCGGCCGGCGATCTTCGGGGCGACCACGAACTGCGACCGCGGGAACAGCGATCCCGTGAACTGCCCTATCCCGCGGATGGTCGCCTTTCGGACCGGGCTCACTTCGACGGCCACGGCCACGGAGCCGCGCCGGCCCGGTCCGCGCCCGGGCCCGTTCTTCGATCCCGCTTCCCTGACCTTGACGACGATCTGCCAGCCCAGCGCGGCCAGCACGGCCGCCACGATAACTATGATGAGGACTTTCTTCATTATTCCGCCACTCCTGTTTTACGGTTGCGGCGCGCACACATTCCAGGCCGTCCCGTCAGCCGCACGCGCATGACCGCTGAACACATCGGGCTCTACCTCCGGCCACGCTTGTCCGCCCGCGACGCCGGCGCGGCCCGTCGGCCGACCCCGGCGAGCGAGAACTCGGTGATGTGCCTGGCCAGTCTCTCAATTCCCTCCGGTGTGACCATGGCACGGTGCGACACGCGGGCAACGACGTGCCGCCCCTGTTGATAGTAGAGGCACTGGGCGACGATGCTGGCGACGCACATGTCGAGGTGCTCGCCGTCGGCGCCCACGGCCAGCTCGGCCAGAATGCGGCGGAGCAAGGCGCGTGCCTGCCGGATCGCTTTTTCGATAACGGCCCGTTTCGCGGGGCTCGGTTCCACCATCTCTCTTCGCAACAGCTTGCGGTGCCAGGCCGGGCGCCCCGGGTCCAGCCGCCGCAGCAGGAACGAGCGGACGAACGCGAAGAGCCGCTCCTCGGGCGTGCGCGCCTCGTCCTGCCCGAGGTCCGGCGGGTACTTGCCCATGATGTATCCGAAGATCGACGACA
The DNA here is from genome assembly GCA_043819695.1 of Planctomycetota bacterium. Classification (GTDB taxonomy): domain Bacteria; phylum Planctomycetota; class PUPC01; order PUPC01; family PUPC01; genus CAYLQD01. The sequence goes on along the minus strand of JBDREM010000051.1, from coordinate 5,451 downwards.
AGACCTCGGCGTAGAGCTTCCGCTTGCCGCCGAAGTGGTAGTTGATCGCAGCGACGTTGGCGCCGGCGCGGTCGCAGATCTCGCGCACGGTCGTGGCCCGGAAGCCCTTCCCGGCGAATACCCGGCCGGCCGTTTCGAGCAGCCGCTCGCGGGTGCCGTCGGTGCGTTCTTGCCCCGTCATCGTTCCCGTCCCCTTTCTCAACTCGCGCCCGTTCCGTTGTCGGCCCTGTCAAACGATAGTTTAAAACATTTGTTTGACTCCGTCAAGCTGTTTCTGCCGTTTTTTTAAAAAAATTATCACGGCCCGCCGGCCCGAGCCGCGTATAATACAGTAGAGCGCACGAGGGCGGATCGCGGCCACGGCCCCCGAGAGCTGGAGAACACGATGAGACTGCGAGGAACCTTGGTCCTGCTGTGTCTGCTGCTGGCGCCGGCCTCGAACGGCGCGGGACCGCCCGCGGGCGAGCCGGCGGCAAAGGAACAGGACAAGAAGACCCAGGAGGAGTTCAAAGACTCGCTGATCCCCGGATACGACGACTCGTTCATCGTCGACGGCAAGTGGGCGGAGGGGCTGAAGTATTACCGCGAGGAGTTGATCAAGGCGCTCGCCGCCGATAAGCCCGACCTGCTCGCCGGGCAGCGCCTGCTCTACGCCCACGACGTCTGCCGGCTGTTCCCCGCGATCAAGGCCGGCGTCCCTTCGCCGAACGACGGGCCGTTCACCCGGTGGTTGCTGAGCCAACCGAACCTCGTTCGGCTGCTGACCGACGCGGTCCGACCCGAGGACGACCTGGCCGGGGTTTTCCGGGTGCTGTACGTGATCAAGGCCAAAGCCAAGCTGGAGAAGGCGACCCACGCGGACCTCATGGTCGCTCTCGCGATCGTCCACGACAAACAGGCTCCAAGGGCGGACTTGAAGGGAGACGGCGGACGGGTCATGGAGTTGTTCTGGTATTACACCAGGAACAGCTCCGCGTTCCGCGTGCCCACGCGATCGGTGCCGTATTTCATGCTCAAGTATGTCGTGGATAACAATGTGACGGCCGAAGAACGCAAATGGGCGCTGGAGCAATACGGCGGCGCCGTCAGCGTGACGCGGCTGTACGCGAGCGTACCGTACGACTCCGAGCTCCTCAAGGAGGGTGAGAGCAAGAACCGCAAGCATCTGGACGAGAGGGGGTACACACTCAGGAACGTCAAGAAGTACGGCGGGGTCTGTGTCGACCAGGCGTACTTCGCCAGTCGCGTCTGCAAAAGCGTCTGCGTGCCGTCCGCTTCGTTCTCCGGCCGCGACACCAAGACCGGCGTGGGACACGCATGGGCGAGCGCCGCACGAAAGACGGGCGACGGGTGGATTTGGATCGACGGCGGCAGGCACCAGGGGCTCAAGAGCTATATTTCCGGCACCACGAGGGACCCGCAAACCGGCAAGACGATAAGCGACCGGGACTGCTGGCTGGAGACGCGGCTCTCGTCCATCAGCGTCAACCGCCGGCTTCGGTCGCGGTTTTGCCTGACCGCCGCCCTTTGGATGGAGAGGGAAGAAGACATCAAGAGGGCCCTCTCTTACCTCGAGCTCGCCGTTCGGACCAATCCCCATAACACAGAAGCCTGGCAGATGGCGGCCCGCTTCTGCTCCGAAGGCAAACTGAAGGCCGACGTCATCGGGGACTTCTACAAGATGATACTGGCAGAATTCAGAGATTACCCGCAGTTCTCGAGGGGCATTCTCGAACAACTCCGCAACGCGATACCGCAGTCCGACGTGAAACGGCACGTCCTGCTCTATGACATCACGTGGCGCACTTACCAGAGGCGCTTCCCCGACATCGCGGCAACGGTTCTGGCGGACAAGGGCACCTACCTGATGACCCGGGGCCAAGCCCAAGGCGCTTTCAGCGTGTATTCAGAAGCCGTCACCCGTTACCGCAAGAACGGCCCCGTGGTCGAGATGCTGCTCGACAGGGCCGAGCCGCTCTACCGCTCGCAGAAGGCCCTCGCCGCCTATATCAGGTTGATCGAGCCGGTGATGAGCAGCTTCCGCAGGCAAGAGGGCAGTGTTGCGCGGTCCAGCCTCTACTACAGCGCCACGCATCGTAAGCTGGCCACCCGCCTCCGGGACCTGCACGCCGAAATAGGAAACGAACGCGAGGCCGAGTACTACGAGAACCTGATAAAGAAACTGGAGCCGAAAAGGTAACACTCCGACGGGTAACCTCCACCGCACGGAACTGCCGACTCTCCGACTCCAGCGCCGTCCACGATGTGATCTTGTGCTTGCTTTCGCCTCCACAACGCGCATAATCTCGCAGCAAACGCAGGCGGCCGCGATGCGGGGCGTCGGATACCCCAACACGACGTTCTACAAACTCGCGAGCGAGCTGCACGGCCTCTGCCTCGAGATCGGCGACAAGAGGAAGGCCCGTGCCTCCGAAAACCTGATGCAGCAGTCGAAGCCCGGGCAGCGCCCGCGCGGCGCCCCCGGCCGGCTCCCGCCTGGCGGTCTCGGGCCCGGGGCCGCGGGAGTTCGCTGACCGGCTCGCGTCTTGGCCGTCCAACATCCAGCGAAACAGCGTTGACGGCGGGCCCTGATCCGCGCTTACCCACATCAGCATCGACAACGAGAACACGGGCAAGTAGAATACAGATACGGAAGTTGGGAGACGGCAGGAGGAGAAACCCGGCCTCAAGCCAGGACAGGGGCAGAAACGGGTATGATGTTTCTCGACAGTGAAAACGTTCGTGCTGACTGAGGCCATCGCATGACGGATAACCTGCCCGATCAACCGACGCCGCCCGAAGGCCAACTGCTGATCTATCACGACGGGGCGGCCCGCCTGCAGGTGCGCCTCGACGGACAGACCGTCTGGCTCACCCAGGCCGCGATGGCCGAACTCTACCAGACCACCAAGCAGAACACCAGTCTGCACATCCGCAACGTACTGAAGGAAGGCGAGTTGGACGAACAAGCAGTCGTCAAGCAATACTTGACAACTGCCGCCGACGGCAAACGCTACCGCGTCCAGCATTATTCGCTCGATATGATCCTCGCCGTCGGCTACCGCGTCCGATCCGCACGCGGCACCACATTTCGCCAGTGGGCCACCGCCCGGCTGACCGAACTGCTCGCCAAGGGCTTCACGATGGATGACGAGCGGATCAAGGCCGGTCGAACCCTCGGGGCCGACTACTTCGACGAACTGCTTGAACGCATCCGCGACATACGCGCCAGCGAACGCCTCTTCTACCAGAAGATCACCGACATCTTCGCCACCAGCATCGACTACGACAACGACCACCCCGCCGCCCGCAAGTTCTTCGCCACCGTGCAGAACAAGCTGCACTTCGCCATCCACGGCCAGACGGCGGCCGAAATCGTCGCTCGCCGCGTCGACCCGGACAAACCCAACATGGGCCTGACCACCTGGAAGAACGCGCCCGCCGGCCTCATCCGCCGCGCCGATGTCGTCGTCGCCAAGAACTACCTGACGCAGCAGGAGATCACCGACCTGAACCGCATCGTGACGATGTACCTGGACTACGCGGAGGATCAGGCCCGCCGCCATACGCCAATGCATATGACCGACTGGATTCAGCGCCTCGATGCCTTCCTCCAGTTCAACGAACGCGACATCCTCGACAACGCCGGCAAGGTGTCGCAGGAAGTCGCCAGCCGCACCGCCGCCGCCGCATTCGAGCAATACCACGCGCGGCGCCGCGAACTCGAAGCCCGGCAGGACTCCGACTTCGACCGCGCCGTGAAGCGGATCGCACGAAAACCCAAGTCGGATGAAGACGCGGACACGGAAGGCCGGGACTGAGCATCGCCGGAAGCCCGGCGGTAGGGCGAGACGGACACCGTAGGTACGGTGTTTCCCGACGAAGCGAAGCGGGTAGTGTCACTCGGTCAGACGAGGAGCATCCTATGTCTCATGAACCAATGGTCTTACTCACACCGATCCCGCAGATATGGCTGCCTCAAGACTCGCCACGCTATCTGTTTGGCCAACTCCTGGCGATTGGGCCAATAACAACCGAACTCCGTCGCGCTTTATTGGATATCTCGAAGGAATGGAACTGCTCTGGTGATACGCTGCACCTCCTTCTCGAAGCAGATGCCATCGCTGTGGTAGCCGTTCCGTCAGGTGAAGACCAACTTCCGAGCGGGCTGCTTACCGGGGCCATCTTCCGACCAGTAGCGGACGGAATCATGCGCCGTTTCCTCGACTGTGCGCGTCTGTACGCGAGTGTGCCCAGTTCCTTCAGGCAATACATCTGGTTCGCCTGCCCCGGGACACTCGAAAGCCTTGACTTGGGGACCCTGCGGCCGCTCAATCCGCCGCAGGACCTTCTGCCAGACGAGGTGTTGTTCGAGGCATTGACTCCCGAGAAGCTTAATTCGCATCTACACAGTGAATGCTTGGCTGAGATCACGGCTGACGAGTTTCGCAGCGTTGCGGGCAATGCCGGAGCACTTGCCAGGCTCGTGGGAGGCCGAATCGTGCGACGCCTTTTCGGAGAAATGGGCAGACATTGGCAGAAGCTCAGTCAGGTATGTCAGCTCGACCTGCTAATCAATACATACTCAGACCCAAAGAAGCGCAACGCGTACACCAAAGCCGGGAACTTGCACACCGAAAAGCGAGCGAAGGAGCACGTTCGTCTCCTTCACGAAGACGCGGGGCTGCCTCCTGGGGGAGGGCCCGTGTCCATCCCGGAAGAGCTTAGCACTCGGTGGTTCTTCGAGGGATTCTGTCAGGCTTGGTGGCAGGACATTGAACTCCTTGATGAAGGGCTTTACGAAGAGCGCTCCAAGTCCCAACCCCGATTCGCGAGAGCTTTCCAGATCTTCGCCGATTCATTTGCACTCCAGAACCCGCACCGTTTCGTCGCCTTGATCACCTGCTTGGAGGCGCTGCTGACCACGAGTAACTCAGAACTTGGGTATCAACTGGCGTCACGGGTGTCATGGTTGTTGTATGGGGAAGACGGCAATCACAGAGTCGAAACATTCGATGACGTGAAGAGGCTGTACGGCCTCCGGTCCAAGATCGTGCATGGGGGGCCTTACGACTTGGAGAAGCTACCCGATAGCACGGATGACTTGCTTGACATCGTACGGGGGGTTCTTCTGCGCGTTTTGACAGATCCCAAACTGGAGTCGCCCTTCTTCTGTGCAGGGAAGGCCGCATCGGACGGCTTCAAAGAGTATCTGAAACAGCTTTCGCTGGGGGTTGTGACGCCGGGAGGCCCATTAGCTAGCCAGGAAGAATCCGAAAAACGAAGCAGTGTGTGACACATGCGTTCTGCTGAGGAGGAGAACGACCGAACGGTCGGTCCAAGCACGATAGGCATTAGCAGGGACACCTTCGGACATTCGGTGGTCGACATGTGGGTTGGGCAGTCTCTGCGGCATGATTGTGCGTGAGTGCGCAACATACCAGGGAGGCG
>JBDREM010000050.1:0-19194 GCA_043819695.1 Planctomycetota bacterium | reverse complement strand
ATCGACTACCGGGCCGGGAACCTCTCGAGCGTGCTGTGCGCCGTCGAGCACCTCGGGCACGAAGCGGTCATCACCGACGACGCCGGCGTGATCCGCGCGGCCACGAGCGTGATCTTCCCCGGCGTCGGAGCGGCCGGCTCGACGATGAAGAACCTGCGCGACCTCGGGCTCGACACGCTCCTCCGCGACGAGATTCACACGAGCGGAACGCCGATGCTCGGCATCTGCATCGGCATCCAGATCATCTTCGAGACGAGCGAGGAAGACGACGCGGCCTGCCTCGGCATTCTGAAAGGAACCGTGAAGCGGTTCCCGGAATCGCGCGAGCTCAAGATCCCGCAGATCGGCTGGAACAAGGTGACGTTCACGCGGCCGCACCCGATCTTCGACGGCGTCCCGGACGGATCGCATTTCTACTTCGTCAACTCATACCGGCCGGTGCCGGCGAGCGAAGAGGTCGTCCACGCAACGACCGAGTATGGCGAGACGTTTCCGTCGGTCGTTGCGAAGGGCAATCTCGTCGCGACGCAGTTCCATCTCGAGAAGAGCGGCGAGGCCGGCCTGAAGATGCTCGAGAACTTCTGCCGATGGGACGGGCACACGTTGGGGGGCAAAGTATGAAACGCTGCGGAATGGTGATCGGCGTCATCGAGGAGAAGATCGACGAGTACAGGAAGCTGCACGCGGCGGTCTGGCCGGACGTGCTCGAGATGATCGTCAAGTGCAACATCCGGAACTACTCGATCTATCTCCGCAAGCTGCCCGGCGGCAAGCATTACTTGTTCAGCTATTTCGAATACACCGGCGACGACTTCGATGCCGACATGGCGAAGATGGCGGCCGACCCGGCGACGCAGAAGTGGTGGGGCGTCTGCGAACCCTGCCAGGAGCCGCTGCCCGGCCGCGCCGGCGGCGCCTGGTGGGCGGACATGGAAGAGGTGTTTCACTGCGACTGATACGGACAGACCGATGCTGACGAAACGAATCATCCCCTGCCTCGACGTCCGGGCGGGCAAGGTGACGAAGGGCATCAAGTTCAGGGGCAACGTCGACGTCGGCGACCCGGTCGCGATGGCGCGGAAGTATTATGAAGACGGCGCCGACGAACTCGTCTTCTACGACATCACGGCGAGCAACGAACGCCGCGGCATCATGATCGACGTGGTCCGCAACGTCGCGCGCGAGATCTTCATCCCGTTCTCGGTCGGCGGCGGCCTGCGGACGCTCGAGGACATGCGCGCGGTCCTGCTCGCCGGCGCGGAGAAGGTTAGCATCGACAGCGGCGCGGCCCGCAACCCGGGGATCATCGCCGAGGGCGCGAAAGCGTTCGGCAGCCAGTGCATCGTGCTCAGCATGCAGGTGCGGAAGGTTGCCGCAACCGGTTCCGTGCCGAGCGGTTACGAGATCGTGATTGACGGCGGCCGGACGTTCACCGGGCTCGACGCGCTCGAATGGGCGAAGCGCGGCGAAGGCCTGGGCGCCGGCGAGCTGTGCGTGAACAGCATCGACCGCGACGGCACGACGGCGGGATTCGAGCTCGAGCTGACGCGCGCGACGGCCGAGCTTGTCGGCATTCCGGTGATCGCGTCGGGCGGAGCGGGTTCGCCGCAAGACCTCGCCGACGTCTTCACCGAGGGGAAGGCGGACGCCGCCATCGTCGCGTCGATCACTCACTACGGCGAGTGGACGATCGGCGGGATCAAGACGTACCTCGAGAAGCGCGGCATCCCGATGCGGATGAGCGCGTGAGCGCTACTTCCCCGGTTTCGCCGCCGGCGTGTAGAGCTCGTACTTCGAGAAGTCGAGGAACAGCTCCGCGTGCTTGTCGCCACCCGGCGTTTTCGCCAGCATCTCGAACTGAGCCAGCGCGCCTGTCCGGTCCTTTGAGAAATAGAGGCAGTACGCAAGGAGGAGCCTCGCGTCCTTGTCGCCGGGGTGCTGGCCGACGTAGATCTTGAGTTCGACGAGCTTATTGAAGAAAGTCTTCTTGTCCTTGTAGAACTTCGGCAGGTCGAGGCCGACCTGTCCCCAATCGGGGAAGTTGTCGAGTGCCAGCCGGACGTTCTTCCCGGCCGTCGAGTATACGCCGAGTGCGAACAGCGAATGTGCGACGGCGAACCGCGCGATCGCGTCGGTCTCGTCGAGCTTCATCGCTTTCTGGTAGAGGAGCGCCGCGTTGGGGTATAGGCCGCGGGCGAACCGCTGGTCGGCCTGATCGAGCAGCTTGTCGCGCTGCTCGCGCATGCGGTCCTTCGCCGCTTCGTCGTTCGGCGCGGCGGCGTGCTCCGGCTTCTTGCCTGTTGCGAGGTCCTTCGTCTTCTGCTTCAGGTAGATTTCCACGCCGGGCGAGCCGGGGAGGTCCATCATTATGATCGAGTTGCCGAGGTCGAGCCCCTCCCAGCCGTTGCCGACGTAGCGCTTGTGCGAGACCGGCCCGTGCACGATGACGCGGCCGTCGGGGCCGAGCCATCGCAGGATCTCCCCGGTGGGCGCGGCGACGGCCGTCGTCGTCTTGACGTTGTAGTTCAGGTCGCCGCGGACGCGGAGCTCTTTGCCTTTGCCGAGCCTGACGTAGACTTCCCAGCCGGGCTTGTCGACCCGGCTGAGCACGGGCACGTCGAGCGTGTACCAGTCGCAATGGGAGCCGGAGTGCCAGCCGACGTGCCAGCGCCCGAGTGCGTCGTGATACGGGCCGTAGTGCGTGCCGCTGTGCCAGCCGTAGTGGCGCGTCCGCCGGAACCGCGTGATCCTCGGCCGGGCGCTGCTGTCGCGCAGGTCGACGTCAACGTTCAGCGTCGTCCTTGCCGCGGCGGCGCCGCACCCGAGGCATACGAGTATAATTGCGATGACTCTCGTGACTGTTCGGGCCATTGGTGCGCTCCTCCCTCCCCTATCCATCATACATGATACACCGAAAGCGCTCCGGGCGCTCAAGGAAACGGAGCTTTTTCCAGCCGTTTGATCCGCTCCTCGATGAGTTTCAGCTCCTCCGGGCGGTCGAGCGCCTTGAGTGCGTCGCGCCGCTCGGCCAGGAGCCGCCGGTATGCTTCGATGTCGGCCCGCAGCGCCTTCTCGTTCTTCGCGAGCACACGGCCGGCGACGCCGGCGGCCGAAAACATGTACGCCCGGGCGCGCGCGCGCTCGGGTGCGGCAACGGCGCCGGCCCGGCCGCCGAGAAGTTGTTCGGTCTTCTCGAAAAGCCCGGTGTCGCCGGCGAGGGGCAGTGCGGAGTAGAGCAGGCCGGGGTTTTCGTTGGGGCTCCCGAGCTCCAACGCCACGTCGAGCGCTTCCTCTTCCATGTGCGCCTCCGCCAGCGCCGCGAACGCCGCCCACGCCCCTTCCTGCTTCATCGCCACAAGGCGGCGAACCGTCCGCATGGCGGCGTCCTTGTCGCCCGCCTCCAATTGCAGCCGCAGCAGCGCGCTCAGGACCGCGCGGGTCCCGCGCTGCTTCGCCAGCTCCTCGAGCGCGGCCGCCGCCTCTCGGACGGCGCCGCGCTCGGTGTGCGCCATGGACACGATTCGGAGCACTCGTGGGGCGACGCTCGGCTCCGACGGAACGTACTCGACGTAATCCCGCATCAGCTTCCGCGAGGCCGGCGCGAATGGATCGACCGAGGCGACCATCGTCTCGTAGAGGGCGTGACCGCGGCGAGCCACGGCGCCGGCGCTCAGCTTCAGCGCCAGCTCGTGAGCCGCGGTGCTGCCGGGGCTGATGTAGTTCGCGGCCAGCCGCGCCATGCCGAGCGCCTTGCGCTTCGGCGCCTTCTCGGCGAGAGCGGTCACTCTCTCGCCGAGGCCGCCGGCGGGCGGGTCTGCCACGGCGACGAGCCGGTCGGGCGCGGTCATCACGATCACGGCGCCCTCAGTCACGGCCATCGGCCGTGCGGTCTTGACGTGGAGGCGGCGGAAGATTGCGCCGGTCGCCGCGTCGAACTCGACGTAGCCGTACTTGTTGCACGCGACGACACGGCCGCTCCCGACGAGCAGGGCCGTCTGCTGAGATCGGTAAGACGTGGCGTACCGGACACTTATGCTCGTGGCTCGGCGCCAGAGGAAGCCGCCCGTCTTGGCGTCGAGTGCCGCCACGTCGCCGTCCGGCATCGCATAGAACGCGCTCTGCCCGTCGGAGATGAACCGCCCTTCCGCCCTCCCCCGGCCGATGTGTTTCCAGACACGCTCCCCCGTCTTGCGGCTGATGCCCCACACTGCGCGCGGGCCCGCGCCGACGATGACGACGTCGCCGGCCGCAGCCGGCGTGCCGCTCCAATCGCAGTGCGTCTCCCAGCGCGTCTTGCCCGACGCCGCGTCGACGCACGACAGCCTGCGCCCCGAGACGACTAATACGTCGGCTTCGTGGGGGACGGGCATCGCGCGCTCGAGGAGCGTGCGCCAGAAGTCGGCGCCGCCGGCGATGTCCCTGTTTCGCCAGACGACCTTGCCCGCCTTCAGGTCGACCTTTGCGAGGCCGTCGTCGAAGCAGTAGAAGACGTTGTCCTTCACAGGCGTGGCGGAGAACGGGTCGAACGCATCCGTCATGCCCCCGATCGCCAGAGCTTTGATGGGTTCATGCAACGGCAAAACGTCTGCGCGGAGGGAGCTTCCGCCGTTGATGATGGCGACCGCGCCCGTATTCGTGGGGATAAGAGCGCGAAGCCCGGCGCTCGGGGTTGGCGTGCCCTTCGAGCCGGTCGTCGAATCGATCGCCGTCACGGTGCCCGCGCCTTCGTCGTGGAAATAGAGTTTGCCGTCGCCGCCGAGAACGGGGCCGAGCCCGCTGTCCGTCTTGATCTTGATGCGGCGAATCCAGCGTAACGGCGCGAGCGCGACGGAGTCCGCCTTCTGCGGCTTGTCGACCTTTGCGGGGGCCGCGGGCCACTTGAACATGTCCTTCGTGAGGCGCCCGTACTTCTTCGCGGCCTCGAGATCGCCGGCCTTGATGCAGTCGTCGACGAGCTTCTGCCAGCGGGCGAAGTCGCCCATCGATGCGAGCACGGCTCGCTTGTCGGCGAGAATGACCGCCTGGTGGAGCCCGGCCTCCCGGAGTTCGTCGAGGCCGACGTCGAGGTCGAGGTCGAGCTTGACGGCGCGGACGCCCGGGCCGAACTTCGCGCCTGCGGCCGACGGCTCGAGGCGGCCGCGCCGCTCGTCCTTCTTGCGCGGAAGGGTGATGTCGGCGAGAAGAAAGCCGGGCCGGGCGAACTCGCCGAACTCGAGTGCGACAAGCGCCTCGAAGAGAGCGGGCTCGACGGCCTCGGATGCGCTTCCTGCGCCATACAGTTCACACGCCTCGAGCAGGAGCATGCACGCGTAGACGGGGTGGCCGTCATCAATGATCGATTCGGCGAGTTCGCGCACGTATGCGGGCGAGTCGTAGAGGGCGGCGTTCGCTTCCTTCGCCGCGAGCAGGAGCGCCTCCTTCCTGACGGCAGGGTCGGGCTCCTCGTTCAGGAGCTTGAGCAGCCTGTTGAAGATGCTCGCGGAGCGCGGCGACTTGCGCAGGTCGTCGAGCAGGCCCGCCGTCGTCTCGGCCCCGCGCGTATCGTCTTCTTCGAACCCGCCGAGCTCGTCGCCGGTCCCGGCCGCAACCCCTGCCCCCGTCTCCTCGTCTTCGGGTCGCGGGATACTGATGAGTGAGCCGTCGTTCGTCCATCCGCCCGAGCCGGCGGAACTGAGGAGCGGAGCGATGGGCAGTTCGATTGGTTCCTTGTCGGCCGCCATCGTCTGCTCCGGCTTCCGGCCGGCGGCGTGCAGTTCGATGCCTGGGCCGCGGCTCAACCAGACGCGGCCGGCGGCGTCGCAGAAGATCGCCGGCATGGCCTGGCGCGGGAACTCGTTGCGCGCGATCGAGCGGTACAGCCCCCACGTTTTCATGTCCGTCCTGAAGAGGCGGCTCTGGCTCGACACGCACCAGATCGTGCCGTCCGGCCCGGCCGCGGCGGCCGCAATGGCGCCGTGGCCGGCGGGGAACTTAATGAACTCGGGACGTTTCTCGCCGGGCAGGATGAGGCCCGCCGTCACAACAATGACCGGCTTGCCGCTCGATATGACGGCGCCGACGGGCCGGAGCTTGCCGAGCTTGAGGCTTCGCCACCGCTTCCCGTCGAACCGGCTGGCGCGATCAATGTCGATGACCCACAGCCAGTCGGATTCGGGCGACGCGAGGAGCTTGCGGAAGGGCGAGTATGGCAGCGGACAACTCGCGGGCGACATCTGCCGGCCGTCGTGACAAAGGAACAGCCTCGAGGAGGTCGCCACCCAGACGCCCGCCTGGTTCTCGGCGAACGCAGTGACACGCCGGCCGCCCACAAAGGTGCGCCAGCGCCCGAGCGGAGCCATGCCGTCGCGGAACGCCAGGCTCCACCGGCCGACGCGTTCGATCTCCGTCAACGCCCACTCCTCGCGGCCGCCTGCGTCGGCCGATCCGAGCCAGGCCCACCCCTTGCTGTCGACGAAGAGCGCGCCGACCGGCGGGAGCACGGGAATGGCCGAGAGCGCCGCTGCCTGCCAGTGTTTCCCGTCGTACGAGACGAGCCCGTCAGACAAGATATGCACGACGCCGCCGGGGCCGCCGGCGAACGCTCTTGCGTCCCGAACCGGGCAGCCCTCGGCCGCGCCCAGGATCTTGAACCCGCGGATGTCCTCCGGCAGCTTGTGTTCGGCCGTCATTGAAGCAAGGGCGTCTGCCACCGCGCGAACGGCCTTTCCGCGGACGTCTTGCTCGGCGGACGACAGCCCGGCCCGGACGTCATCCGGAAGAGCGAGTTCCTCATACGCGCCGAGCACGGCGAGCGCAGCGGTCGCCGCCTGCCCGGCCTCTTCGGCGGCCGCGGCGAGTGTGATGAGCGCGCGGGCCGCGCCGCGGCCGTCGCCGAGCTCGACGCGCAGGTGCGCCTCGCCGGCGAGGTGCGCAACAAGCTTGGCCCGGGCGCCTTCGACGGAAGCGAGCGGCTGCTCGGCGGCCCCGCTTGGGGCGGCGGCAAGAGCGAGCGCAACTGAGACGCAGAACCTGGCAAACATCGTCAATCCCCTTTTTGGAACGCGCGGCCTCGCAGGCGCTCCCTATTCGAACTCGATATCCTTGACATGCACTTCGAGCTCGCCGGTCCCGTTCCACGTATCGGTTTTCGCGGCGAACACGACCGAGCACTTCCGGGCGCCGGCGAGGATCTTGTCGTAGATCCCTTCTCCCATCCCAAAGGCGACGGCGCGGTAGCTGACGCTGCCGTCGCTGACATAGAACGAGATGTGCTGCCCTTTCGCTCCCATCAGCCGCGGCCGCCCGGCGATCTGGAGAGAGTGCACGAGGAAGAGCGGCGGGCGGTTCGCCTGGCCGTGCGGCTCGAGCTGCTGCAGCTCGCTGACGAAGCGTTCGGTGAGGTCGGAGAGCAGGATCTCGGCGTCGACGTCGAGCGACGGCAGGAACAGCTCGGGGGCGGCATCGGCCAGGATCTGATTGAGGTGCTCGCGGAGCGCGGGGATGTGCTCGGCGGCGATGAGGAAGCCCGCTGCGGCCGCGTGCCCGCCGAAGCTCATCATCCGGCCGCTGAAACCTTCGAGCGCGTTGAACAGGTGGAAGCCGTGGACAGATCGAGCGGAGCCTTTTCCCACGGCCCCATCGAGCGCGATCATTACCGCGGGCCGGTTGAACTCCTCGACGAGCTTCGAGGCGACGATCCCGATGACGCCGGCGTGCCAACTGTCGTGGGCCAGGACGATAACGCGCGACGACTCGAAGTCGGGCTGGCCGAGCACCATTTCGCGTGCGTGCTCGAACGCCTCTTCCTGGAGCCTGCGGCGCTCGGTGTTGTGGCTCTCGAGCTCGCCGGCGATCTCGACCGCCCGGATACCGTCGTCGGTCAGCATCAACTCGATGGCGAGGGCCGCCTCGGCCATCCTGCCGGCGGCGTTCAGCCTCGGCCCGAGCCCGAACGCCACGTCCCTCGTCGTCAGGCGGGTGTTCCGGATCCGGGCGCAGCTGATGAGCGCCAGCAAGCCGGGGCCCGACGCAGTGCCGAGCGCGGGGAGGCCGAACCGCGCGAGTATTCGGTTCTCGCCCGTGAGCGGCACGACGTCGGCGACCGTGCCCAGGGCGACCAGGCCGAGTGAATTGAGCAGGAACTGGCGGAACGGCTCGGACATCTTCCGGCCTTCCGAGAATTGCTTGGCCACGGCCCACGCGAGCTTGAACGCAACACCGACGCCGGACAGCTCCTTGTAGGGATGCATGCTGCCGGTGAGCTTGGGATCGACGACGGCGCACGCGGCGGCGACCTGATCACCCGGCTCGTGATGGTCCGTAATGATGAGATCAATCCCCTCGGCTTGCGCGTGCTCGGCCTCGCCGACGGCGTTGACGCCGCAGTCGACGGTGATGATCAGCCGGACGCCGCGGCGCTTGAACTCGGAGATGGCCTCGAGGTTCAGGCCGTAGCCCTCTTCGAGCCGGTGGGGGACGTAGTATTCAACGTCGAGCCCGGCTAGCCGGAAGAAGCGAACGAGAAGCGCGGTCGCGCTGGTTCCGTCGACGTCGTAGTCGCCGTAGATGAGGATCTTCTCTTTCCGGCGCGCGGCCTCGTAGATTCGGTTGACGGCGGCCGCCATGCCCGGAAGAAGGTCGGGATCGGCGAGATCGTTCAAGTCCGGGTTGAGGAATGCGCGGGCCGAGGCGGCGTCGGAGATGCCGCGGTTGATGAGAACCTGCGCCACGACGGGCGAGATGCCAAGCCCCTTCGAGAGCGAACTGCACAGTTCCGGCGCCGGTTCCGGCAAGAGCCATCTTGAATGCATCAGCGCAACGTCCCGATGTGTCCGATGCCTCGATGTGCAAGAATCACGATAAGGTTAATATAGGACGGCGCGGCCCGCGTTGCAAGGAACTTCGAGGGGCTGTGTGAAGAAACAGCCGCGGCGTGCATCTGCCGCGGCTGCGTGAATTCGCCCTCGCCCGGAAAAGTGCCCTTGCCTCGTGGCTCAGAGGGGTGCGCGCCCTGCGAGGCACCACGCTTCGTGCCAAAAGCACGAGCGGCCTCTGTCCGGTCAAAGACTACGGCGCACCTCGACACTCAAGGGGGCAAAGGCGAAGCGATATCACCTGTCCTGCCCTCTTTGCTCTATTACAAGTATACCACATGATCGGCGGTTGTCAAATCCGGGGCGGCGAGCGATCGTTCCGAAGAATGTGTGGTCTGTGCAGATCGAACGAGCCAAGCGTTACCACACAGACTTCGGACCGATTACGCGGGCGAAGCCTTTCGCGCGAAGCCGCAAGCCGCTCCGGACGCGACCTGTCTGCCCGCCAGGCAGGCGGAGCGCGTCCCTGCCGGCCACACCTGACCCGAAATGAAACTCACGAAGCCCTTGCCTGCCGGGGCCAGACCTGCTAAGATACTGGCGACGGAACAATTCGCCTCAGCGAGGGAAACGACAATGGCCAGAATCACATGCGTTCTGCTCGTGCTCGTCGCGGCGAGCCCTGCTTTCGGCGCCGACACCGGCCCCGACCCTATCGTCACGCACTACACCGGCGTGCTGGACGAGCTTAAGGCGAGGCCGGACGACCCGACGGTTCTGATGTCGCTGCGCTCGCCGACGAAGCGGTCCGACGCGGGCCAACGCAAGGCGTTCGACGAGATCGTCGCGCACCTCGAATCGGCCGCCGAGAAGAGCCCGAAGAGCTTCGGCATCGCCCACAACTATTACGAGGCGCTGTGGACCAGATACGCCTACTACAAGTCGGCCGACGACGCCGCGGCCGCCGTCGAGCAGATCAGGAAGACGATGCGGCTCGCGAAGCCACAGTCGAACGAGCAAGCCCAGTGCGCGTTCGAGCTCGCGCAGACCACCCTCGACCTCAGCGGGCCTCTGGCACAAAAGCTTTTCGGGGACGAGCAGCGGGAGGCGGCGATCAAGCACTTCATCGCGGCGAAGCGTGCGGCGATGAGCCGCGGCCCCTACGCCGCGCGGTCGGCCCTCGCCCTTGCCGACCTTTACATCAGCAAGGCCGACGCGGCCAATGCAAAGAAACACCTCCGGGAGGCGCTCGATCTCGACACGGACCGCGGATACGTCACGAACCATGCCTACGACCGGTTCGGGCTCGTGCTGCTCGCCGAGAACAACATGGAGGGAGCGCTGGCCATGCTCGAGTACGCGTGCGCCGTCCGGCCGGACGCAGACCTGAAGTCCCTCGGATACGCCCACCGCCTCGCGTGGGCCCTCGTCGTTGTCGGCCGCCCCAAAGAGGCGGTCGTGTACCTGGCGAAAATCGCCGAGCTTGCCGAAAAGGGCGAGACAACCCTCGACTACGACCTGGCTCACACGATCGCGGCCGCTTACACGAAGCTCGGGCAGTCCGACCGCGCGTTGATATACTGGAAAAGGTACATCGAGCTGGGCGACCCGGACGAAGGCCGGCGCGAGCGGGCGATCAAGACGGCCCAGGCGCTGGCCATCGCGACGACGAAGACGAAGGGCAACTGACGCCCCCCAATGGCACTAACTTAAGCCCGATCATCCGCCGCCAGAGAGAACGGGCGGCTCGCCGCCTTCTCTGTCTTCATCCTAATCGTAATCCTAATCCTAATCGAAAGCCTCTTCGGCAGCGGGAGTTACGAAATGGCGATTACGATTAAGAGTAAGATTAAGATTACGAGCGGAGCTCTGCGACACGGGCCAAGCCCCTTATGTTAGTGCCATTGCTGACGCCCCTCCCCCCAGGCTCACGGGGCATACGGGATCGGATCGGGAACGCCGGCTGCCTCGAACGCCCGAAGCCTCAGCCTGCAACTGTCGCACTTCCCGCAGGCGGCGTCTTCGCCGCGGTAACACGACCAGGTGAGGTGCAGGGGCGCCGCCAGGTCAACTCCCCGCGCGACGATCTCGGCCTTGCTCATCCCGATCACGGGCGTTACCACGCGGATGACGGTCTCGGGCCTCGTGCCCTTCTCAATCACCTTCGCGAACGCCTCGAAGTACGCCGGCCGGCAGTCGGGGTAGCCCGAGCTGTCCAGCTCGACGGCCCCCATGTAAATGCTGCCGGCGCCGATGACCTCGGCCCACGAGACGGCGATGCTCAGGATGTGGGTGTTGCGGAACGGCACGTATGAGGATGGGACGCCGGCTGCGTCGCCCGAGAGGCTGATCTCCTCGTTTGGATCGGTGAGGCTCGAGCCGCCGATGCGGGCGAGGTAATCGATGTCGGCGACAAGGCGCCGTTCGTCCGGCACGCCGTAGAACGCCGCGATCTGGTCGAACGCTTGGCGCTCGCGCCGCGCGGCACGCTGCCCGTATGTGACGTGCAGGAGCGCGAGAGCGCTGGTTTCCGCGGCGATGGCCGCGGTCACGCAACTGTCCATTCCGCCGCTCAGTGCAACAACGGCAAGCGGCTGTTCCGCGTTCCCGGCCATCTCTACACCTTTTCCATTTTCGCGAACAGCCAGATTCCGACGGCGGCAAAGAGGAGCGTGGGGAACGTTCCGGCGAAGACGGGCGAACTCCACATCAGGCGCTGCTGATACGCCAGGTCAATGGAGACGAAGTTCACGGCCATGAAGGCAAATGTCATCGCGATGGCGAGCGAGAGGCCGACGAGCGCGGCGTGCGCGTCCTGCCGCAAGACAAGCGGCACGGCCAGCATGACCAGCACGATGTTCGCGAACGGGAAAGCCAGGCGGTTCCAGACGATGACCCAGCAGCGCTGCCCAAACGTGCTGTGCTGGCCGAATTTCGCGCCGGCCGCGATCAGTTCGGGGAGGGTTTTCATCGCGCTGCCGCCCTTGAAGCTGCCGGCCCCTTCGATGCCGGCGGGCGTGATCGAGCCTTTCAGCTCCCGGCCGTCGGCCTCGGGCGGTGCGGCGCCCGTTGCTGCTTCGGGGTCTGCGGTCTCGAGCGTCCACGCGCCGAACATCAGCCACCGGTCGCCCGCCCAGACCATCATCTCCACGCGTACGTCCGGCTCCCGGGGATGACTGATGACGACGTCGCGCGCCACGGGCCAGGTTTCGCCGCCTTCGGTGTAGCCGCCGAAGTCATAAGACACGGGAAACGGCTCCTTGTCCGCAGCCATGAGCGGCACATCGGCGCGGCCGCCGCTCTTGCGGTATTCCCGAATGCACTCGGCCGCAGCCTGGCTGACGAATCTCTCGGGGCCGCGGGGCTCCCATTTCTTCTTCCGCAGGAGGGTGAGGTGGCCGTCGAACTGCCAGGTGTCTTCCATGTACCACACCGCCAACTGAGGATCGCTGTCCTTCCGGTCCCGCCAGTCGGCATCCATCTGCGGCGCGAAGGCCCGGTCGGCCTTCTTCTCGTGGCCGACGCCCGACTTGTCGTCCCAGGCCACCCGCACATTCGTCAAGGTGGGCAGGGGCGTCTTTGGATGATACGAGCCGATGAGAAAGAGCCGGCCGTGCTGGTCGTCGACGAGGGCCTGGTCGATCCGCTCGCTCTTCGGCTTCCGCGCCCTGCGCTCCGCCACGACGAGCGGATCGTGGAGGGCGGGAACAAGAAGCTCCTGATTGGCGGCGGCAAGAACGGCGATGCCGGCGGCGCAGCAAAGGACGGGGGCGAGGACGCGCCGCTCGCTGATGCCGGAGGCGCGCATCGCGCAAATCTCGTTGCTCCGCAGCAAGCGGATCATGCAGATAACACCCGGCACCACCGTGAAGATGGGCATGATCCTGGCGAACAGGGCGGGCAGCCGCAACATGTAGTAGATGGCCGCCAGCCGGAGGGCCTCGAGGGGCGAGCGCTCGCCGAAAAACTCGTCGATGTTCGAGAAGAGATCAATGACGACGAACAGGCCTGCGAACCCGACAAGACACAGCGCAACCGGGCCCAGAAACGTCACGGCTACGTAAATATCGAGTTTCCGAATCCTACTCAACAGTTGTCACCATCGGAACATCTTTCGCATCAGCACGAGGCCGCACCCGCCGACCAGCGCGGTCACGCCCCACATGGCCGCCGCGGGCGGGAGCATGCCCGAGCTGCCGAGGCCCCAGCCGCCGGCCATCACGGCATAATAGACGAGGATGATCGCAACAGACAGGCCGAACGCGGTCAGCCGCTGCCCGCGCCGCATCATCACCCCGACCGGGATCGCGATCGCCCCCAGGAGAAGCGGCGCCAGCGAGAGCGCCGAGCGCTTGTGAATCTCCGTTCGCCAGGACAGCGGCTCGTCCCGCCACTTATTGAACTTTTTCCTTGCATGGGCAAGTTCCGCCTGGGTCATGTCGCCGCCCTTCGGCGTCTGCCGCCGCCCGGTCCTGAGTTCCGCCTCGCGCAGTTCTATCTTGAGGAACAGCTCGGCGGTCGTCAGGTGCTTCCCCTTCTGCGGCAGGAATTTCATGTCGGCCAGTGACCGCAGCTTGATGCGGAAGGTGCAGTCCTCGAACAGCGCCTTCTCGAAGTCGTAGCGCTCCGACCCGTGTACGACCTTGTACATCGCCCCCCATCCTGCGTCCGGGTCCTTCGGCGTGGCGCGGCCGAGGTCCGCTTCCAGATGGAAGACGAGCTCGCTCCGCTCGTCGGAGTACTCGTAGTGGCCCTTGGGCGCCCGCAGATAGGTCACCTGTCTCTGGGCTTTGTCCTCCGGCATCATGCCGAGGGACTCCTTCGCCACGATCGTGATGTCGCGAAAGGTGTCGTCGTCGCGCAGGTCGCCCATGTAGATCCGGTAGTTCCTTCCGATCTCTATGACGGGATCGAGCGGGTTGGCGGCCTTGATTGCCGCGGCTTGCTCCGAGGCGTTCGACGCCTGCACCACCGCGTATTGAAAGAAGGCCGTCCTCGGAACAAGCTCGTGGTTCAGCAGGCCGCACAGCGTGCACAGTGCGGCCGCCATCATCGCCGCGGGCGCCAGCGGCCGCCAGATGTGAGTGCCCGATGCGCGCACGACCGTCAGCTCGTTGCTCCCCGCCATGCGGCTGTAAGTCATAATGCACGCGGCGACGAACGCGGCGGGAATCGTCCACGGCAGCGCGTACGGGACCATCAAGGGGATGAACTTGACAAGCGACGCGAGCGGCAGGCCCTCCAGCACCGCCTGATACACCATCTCGATGAGCAGCAAAACCGTCAGGGCAACGACGGCCATGCCGAACGACTGGGCCAGCTCAGACAAGACCGAGCGCTCCAGGCGCGTCGCCGCGATGAACCGACTGCCGCGTCTTTCCGCCACTTGCGGTTCCTCGGGTTCGACCGGGGCACCTCCTCGCAACGCCGAACTTCTGCGCACACTCATCCTTAAGCCGCAGTTCCTTGTGAAGGCATTATATCCCACGCACCCGCTGCCAGCAAGGAGCGGCGGCCGCCGGACCGGAAATCCGACGCCCGCGCGTTCCGCCGCGCACGTGCGGGAAAAACCTTGCCGATCACACGGCGGCATGGTACAACAACCAACGTTGCGGGCGCCGTGCAGGAGGCGGCATGAGAGCGCTAGTCGTCGAGGATGACAAGCGAATCGCGAGGTTCGTGAAGCGCGGGCTCACCGAGCAGTCCTTCGCGGTCGACGTGGCCCACGACGGGGAGACGGGCAGCGACTTGGCCCTTTGCGAAGCCTACGACATCATCATCCTCGACATGCTGCTGCCGAAACTCGACGGCAAGGGCGTTCTCCAGGCTGTCCGAGCCGCCGGCATAACTACGCCGGTCATCATGCTCACCGCAGTCGACACCGTTCCCACCAAGGTCGAAGTTCTCGACATGGGAGCGGACGATTACGTCACGAAGCCCTGTTCGATCTCCGAACTGCTCGCCAGGATTCGCAGCATCCGGCGGCGCCTCAGTGGGCAGCGGCAGACGCGGATGGCGGTCGATGACCTTGTGCTCGATCCCGCGTCGCACCAGGTGACGCGTGCCGGCCGCAAGATCAACCTGACCGCGAAGGAATACTCGATCCTGCACCTGTTGATGGAAAACGCCGGCCATCCGGTCACTCGGACGATGATCATCGAGAGCGTGTGGGACCGGAATTTCGACAGCTTCACGAACGTGGTCGATGTGCACGTGAGCCGCCTGCGGGCGAAGATCGACCGGGACTTCGAGAAGGAGCTCATTCGAACCATCAAGGGGGTGGGCTATGTCCTCACGGATGAAGATTAGGTGGCCGCGAAGGCTCGGCGTTCGCCTGGCCTGTTGGTATGCGGCGATTCTGCTCGTCACCACGGTCGCGTTGAGTGGCTTTCTCTACTACCGCCTGCAGCACGATCTGTTCAAGCAGCACGACACGTTCGTGACGTTGCGTTGTCGCGATTTCGCCGGAGAGGTGAAGGAGAACCTTGCGGATACGACGAAGCTCAAAGCGGAACTTGACCAGGAGATCAGTATCGGCACCCGGCCGAACATCATCTACCGCCTGTTCGAGGCGGACGGCAAAATAGTGGCGGAGTCCGATTCGTTTCCGGGGGATTTCGAAGACGAGGCGGCTCTCGTGCGGGACGCTGCAATCGGCTCCAAGCCCCTCTATCCCCGGAGGAGCCACGCCTGGAAGCAATACCCGTATCATGTGACTGCTCAGGCCGTGAGGTCGAAGGGCAGGGTCGTATACGTCGTCGCGGTCGGATATTCCACCCGCCCGGTGTACAAGATGTTACACAACTACCGGAGTAGCTTCTTGCGCATCCTCGTGCCGCTCGCGGTCGTGGGCATTCTGGGCGGATGGTGGCTCTCGCGGAAATCCCTCGCACCCATCGCCGACATGACCGAGGCCGCACGCGCAATCTCGCGCGAATCGCTCCAGAAAAGGATTCCCGTCCAGGGCAGCGACGATGAATTGGACCGCCTGGCCGTGGTGCTCAACGAGATGCTCGGCCGCCTTCAGGAGTCGTTCGAGCGCATCGAGCGCTTCTCGTCGGACTTGGCTCACGAACTGCGAACGCCGCTGACCGCTCTCAAGGGCGAGGCGGAGCAGGTCCTGCTCGGGAAGGGCTCTGCGGACGAACTCCGGGCGCTCATTGCCCAACACGCCGAGACATACGAGCAACTCAACGGGATGGTCACCGACCTTCTCACGCTCTCGCGGCAGGGAACACCGGCCGCCAAGAGGCAATCCGAACGCACTGATCTGGCCGCCTGCATACGCGAGACAGTCGACACCTTCGTTCCCATGGCCGAAGAGGCCGGCGTGGCTCTGACCTGTTCCTGTCCGGCCGAGCCCTGCCTGGTCGAGGGAGGAGCAGCGGCGCTGTGGCGAGTCTTGTCAAACCTCCTCAGCAATGCGCTCAGGCACACGCCGAGCGGCGGCAACGTGTCGGTCACGCTCGAGCCAGGCGAGGAACTGAGCGTAACCGTCAAGGACACCGGTGGCGGCATCACGGCCGAAGACCTGCCCCATGTCTTCGACCGGTTCTATCGGGGCGACAAGTCGCGGGCGCGGGAGACCGGCGGGTTCGGCCTCGGCCTGAGCATCTGCAAGCAGATCGTCGAGGACCACGGCGGCTCGATCTCCATCAAGAGCGAGGCCGGCCGGGGAACAGAGGTCATCGTCCGTCTCCCATCCGCCGGATAGCCGGCTCTGGCTGCGATCGTTCAGCGTGACAGTTCTGTAATGTGCATGTAACCTCACCGTAACTTGACATTCTGTATCCTCTTCGTACCGTGTGTGCTGTTGTAGAGCTGGTGGCGCGGCTGCCAAGCGCGTGAAGTAATGAAGGCGGTGCGTTGGGTGTCGTGGCGTTGATGATATTCCTGTTCATTGACGTGCTCCTGATTCTTTACATAGAGCACGGGAAGTAATGTGGACCGCGCGAGGCGGGCGGGTATGACACAACCCATCGATCTTTCTGTCGTTATCCCGGCGTACGAGGAAGCGGCAACTATCGGTGAATGCGTGTGCGAACTCGAGCGGGAACTGCACAAGCTGAACGAACCATACGAAATCCTCGTGGTGGATGACGGGAGCACGGACGGCACGTTCGCAAAGCTAACGGAGCTTCGAGGGGAGGTCGTGCAACTGCGGGCGTTGCGCTTCGCACATCACCGCGGCCAGACGGCCGCTCTCGACGCCGGGTTCCGCCACGCGCGCGGGACGGTTGTCGTCACAATGGACGCCGACATGCAAAACGACCCGGCGGACATACCGAAGCTGCTCGAGGCGCTCCGGCACTGCGACGTGGCGTGCGGCGTGCGGGTCGAGCGGCGGGACGGCTTCGTCAAGCGGGCCTCGTCGCGTGTCGCCAACTGGGTGCGCAACAAGTTGAGCGGCGAACACATCCGCGACACCGGCTGCTCGCTCAAGGCCTACAAGCGAGACTTCCTCGTGAAGCTGAAGCTCTACGACGGGATGCACCGCTTCCTGCCGACGCTCCTGAAGATGGAGGGAGCCCGGGTCACCGAGATTCCCGTCAACCACCGGCCCCGGCTCAAGGGGCGGACGAAGTACAACATCTGCAACCGCGTGTTCAAAAGCTTCAGGGACCTGTTCGCCGTGCGGTGGATGAAGCGGCGATTCATCCGGTACGAGATCGGGGAGGAGTTCTAGTGACGGATACCATCTGGCTCTGCATAGGTTTCGGCGGGCAGGTTCTTTTCACGGCCCGGTTCATTGTCCAGTGGCTGGCATCGGAACGGGAGGGCCGCAGCGTCGTGCCCGTCTCCTTCTGGCTGCTGAGCATCGGCGGCAGCCTCACCCTCCTGGCCTACGCGCTCTACCGTCTGGACCCGGTCTTCATCGTGGCGCAGATGGCCGGCTCGTTCATCTATCTGCGGAACCTCTCCCTGCTCAGGCGTGAGAAGCTGGGCCTGCCGCCGAAGAGACTCATCGGGTTCGGCAAGCTCATCCGTCTCTGTGCAGCCGCGCCGCTAATTTTACTCCTGGCCGTCCAGACGGTTGCACTATGTTATTCACTGTTCATCCCGGCCGACCCGATGCCGGCCAACCTCGGAAACCGGCCCGCGAACATCGCCGCGCTGCGCCCAAAGGCCCCCGGAGAGCCCGTCCGGTTTGCCGTCGTCGGAGACATTCAGCGATTCGGCGTGTTCGAGCGCCTGGCCGAAAAGTTGAAGCAGGAACCGCTCGATTTCCTCGTGATCCTGGGCGACCTGACCTACCCGCCTGCCAGCCCCCAGAGCCACCGGCTCGCGCAGCTCGAGCTGGCCGAATGTGAGTTCCCGTTCCCGATCTTCTATATTGTCGGCAATCACGACGTCGACCGGGACCTTTTTCCGCTCGAGCGCTGGCGGAAAACGTACGGCCCCGACCAGTTCTGGTTCAAGTATGGAGATAACCTGTTCGTCTTCATCCACGCCGCCTGCGAGGAACACGCGTACGACACTAATGCCGGCCAATTCCTGGAGAACGCTCTGCGGACGGAAGGGGCGAACGTCCGCCACAGATTCGTCTTCAACCACGTGCCGCTGCCGGTCGGCGCAGGCTGGCAGGGCCGGCTCCTTCGAGACATCGAGGCCCGGCGCCTGAGACAGATCGTCCGCGAGCACAAGGTCGATTGGTTTATCTCCGGAGACTATCACGGTTTTGCCTCCGTGGTGGAAAACGGCACGCAGTTCCTGATTTCCGGCGGCGGCGGGGCCAAACTCCATGATTCCGCCTTCGCGTTCCATCACGCCACCGTCCTCACGATCAGCGGCGGTCGCGTTCAATATCAGCTTGTCACCACAGACGGCCACACGGTCGACGACGACTCGTTCGAGCGATTCCTGCTGCTAAAACTCCTGGAGCCCATGGCCGAGCGCCCCGGCCAAGCCGCGCTCGCCAACGTGTGCATCCTGGTTTTGCTGGTCCTGCTCCTCAGGCCGGTGTTTCGCCGCAAACGAGCACCGGCGCCGCCCGCCCAGCGTGAGGTCCCTTGATGAAACCGAATCACGAAAGCGCGGTGCCCCCGGCCACGCCCGCGCGCGATGCCGCGCTTATCGTCGCGCTGGCCGCGGTCATGCTCTTCCCGTCGTGGCCGTTCCGGGACTTGTGGACGCCGGACGAGCCGCGTTACATGGAAGTGGCCCGCGAGATGGTCCTGACCGGCGACTATCTGGTCCCGCACCTCAACGGCGAGACCTACCCCGACAAGCCGCCGGTCTTCTTCTGGCTGGCCGCGGGGTTCTACAAGTTGGGCTTCGGCTACAATTCAGGGCGGCTGGTCGCCGCGCTCGCGGCCATCGGCACGCTGCTCGTGGTCCTTGCTTTTGCCCGCCGGACGATGCCGCGCCCCGGCCCGCTGATCTCCGCCCTTGCCACCCTCAC
>JBDREM010000049.1:0-2750 GCA_043819695.1 Planctomycetota bacterium | reverse complement strand
TTTCAACAGAGCAAGTCATCCCCGGTGCGCGCAGCCGTCGAGGCCCGTTCACGGGCCGTGGCGAGTTCCCCGAACGAGAACGGGAATCGGCCCCGCCTTTTTGGCGGGGTGTTCGCTTGAGGGGCGCGCCGTGTGTGTGTGTGCGAGTGTTTCTCGTAATCGCCTCGTGTCCCACGACCATCTCAGGCGCCGCAACGCCGCGAAGTGCCTGTGAAGGACCAAGCGCGATCTCGGCACGCGCGCGGCTCATATCGCCGTGGATGAGCTGTCTCTCGGCCCGCGGGATATGCGGGTGCGTCGGCAGCATGCGGCTCGATCACACCAGCCAACCAGCGGTGTGTTCGTCTGTGCGCACAGACGCACACATCCACACACTGCCTCCAGCAGCCGCATACTGTGGTTCTGGCAGGGCGTTCGCCTGCACGTGCAGGCGCACAGCCGGTTCGGGCGGGATCGCCGCGACGGCAACACTCCGTCATCACACGTGAGATATACATGTGGACTTTGGCGCTCTTTCGGGTCGAGAATTTGTAAGTCCTTGCGAGCCAACACTTTATGGGCTCGAGCGTCGCGTGTGCCGCGACCTCGTAAGTAGCTACAGTCCAAGGGCTTATGGAAAAAGTGCCAAAGTCCACATACATGGGACACGAGGGAAAAACACGCCGGCTTACAAAGCCGGCCTGCAGAAACGACCGCCTCGAGCGGTGGACGTAGCATTTGCAGGCCCGCTCTGTGAGCGGGCGATACGGTTTTCAACAGAGCAGCGATGATCTCTTTCTTGCGCTTCACCTCGCCAGGTGCCGCTCGCGCACCTTCGTGAAGAACTCGATGTAAGGCTCCGACGCGTAATCGCGGTACGTCGTTTCCACCGGCGAGAATCTCCCCGTCCGAAACTCGAGGGTGATCTCCACGTAGATGCCGCGGCCGACGTAGATTCGCTGCGACCGGTCCTTCGCGCTTGCGAGGACAAGCTTGCTGCCGCAGACGTAACCGGGGTCAAGGTTGATCGGCCGCGCGACCGACGTCTCGAGCGGCGCCAGCTCGAGCTCCAACTCGTTCGTCTCGATCTTGATCGCCGCAATCTCGCCCGGGTCGATCTTCCGGGCGAAGCTGACAAACATACGCTTCAGCCCGCGGCCCATCTGCGGCTCGTAGTAATCGGTGAAGTCGAAATCGATGACGGGCGACCGCAGATCGACGGGGCCGTAGAGCTCGGCGAGCCGTTCCTCAGCGGCGTCGAAGAGCGCCCTCTTGCCCGCCAGCATTCCGACGATGAGGGTTACCGGTTCGGGCGGCCTCGGAGCTGTCATGTCCCCCGCTTCCTCAGATGCCGGCGCGTTACGGGCGTCAAACACACTCGGGCCCGCGGCAGGCCTTCACGCAAATCCCGCAGATGTGCTGGCCGATGAACCGCAGCTTCCTGAACTCGGCGAGCTTCTCGAAGCAGGCCTCGAGGTCGAAATCGCGGGAGGACTCCTTGATCGCGCCGCCGGGGCAGGCATCGACGCACTTGCGGCACTCGCCGCACCCGTCATTCAGCGGCTCGCCGGCCGGGTACGGCGCGTCGGTCAGGACCGACGCGTATCGCATCCGGGCGCCGTACCGCGGGTCCACCAGCAGCGTCGGGCGGCCGATCCAGCCCAGCCCGGCCGCGTGCCCGATCAGCCGGTGCGAGACCATTCCGCGGCGCCCGCCGGGATCGGTGATCTGCGATGCCGGCACGGCGAACGCGCGGTGCCCCGCCTGCTGAAGCAGGAGCGCCAGGTCGAACGCCGCGCGGTCGAGCGCATAGTTCGCCTGGCGATACGTGTGGAAGTAGAGCGGCGTCGGCCGGTCCCTGATCTCGTCGAGCACCGCGTCGGGCAGACGCATGCCGAGCGCGATCCCGCGCGAAAACTCCTCCGGCGCCGACGCCATCGCGTCGGGCTCCCTCTCGCGCAGCGCGTCCAAGTCTGCCACGCCGACGGACGTGAGACCGCGCTTCTTCGCAAAAGTTTCGAGATCGGGCAGTTGCTCGGCGGACATGGTCATTCTTTCGCTCCTTCCTGCGCGGCCTTCAGCTTCTCCAGCTCGGCCGCCGCCTTCCACTTCTCGAGTTCCGCTTTCGCCTGCTTCAGCGCGGTGTCAAGCTTGTCGTTCTCCTGCTTGGCCTTCACGAACTCCGCCCGAAGCTCCTTCACCGTCTTCCGCAGAGCGACCGCCTCCTCGTACAGGCGCTTGTTCTCCGCCAGGAGCTGGCCCTTCGAGCGCCCCATCAGGTCCGTCACGTGGCCCCGGTGCACCCAGCCCGAGACCGTCTTGCCGTCGACCTCGACCGACACGCGGAACCAGTTGTCCTTCCGGTCGTCCGACGTGATCCGGACGTTCTGCGCGAGCTTCGTCAGGACCGCCGCGTCCTTATTCGGGTTCGCGAGCACGGGCGTTTCGGCATTCGTCATCAGCTCGCGGCCGAAGGCCGGTGCCGCGGCGGCGATCACGAGAAAAACGGCGAGTACGTATCTCATTGCTTGATCCTCCTGGACGGTTGGCCATATCGTGGTTCGGCGCCGCCCTCATGATACCCCTCCCCGCATGCGTGTCAACCGCGCGAGACGTTGATGTCGGAACAACGCAGGTACATAGTACCCCCCTGAGAGCGGTGGAGGGCGGCGGGCTGCGGGCTGGCGATGTGGCGGCTACCGAGGGAACCCGGACGGCGACCGCAGTGGCCGCCACATCGCTCGCGGCTGCCAGGGGGTACCCCTGGCCGG
>JBDREM010000048.1:0-4918 GCA_043819695.1 Planctomycetota bacterium | reverse complement strand
GTAACACTTCAGCTAAGTGAAGTGGTCGGCACACCGTCGTAGCACGGCCTTCCAGGCCGTGGAATCACGGGCAGGATGCCCGTGCTACGAGAGCGGCGCAGCGCCGGCCTACCGAAGCGATTCTGCTTCTTCATTTGGCTGAAGTGTTATCCGTAATCTTACATCCGGATTTTCCTCACCACAGTGCACCACCGCCGCCGGCCGGGCGGCTCGTGCCATAATCGCCTGCGGACCAGTCCGTTAGACCCGTTCCGCGCGGGCCCGTGCCGCAAGCGCGATACGGCAGGCTCGTCTCGGGCCAGATTTTCCGCCAAAGGGGGGAATTTTTCTCGGCGACAAACCACTACATGTTGTGTGCCCCGCACACCCCTATGGCGATATCTGGGAGCTACGTATCTTATTGGAAATAAGGGGGATGGAAAGACTTGACAGGGGGTGGATAGCTGTGGTATATTCTGGTGAGCACTGGTGGTCCTGGTGGGCGCCGGAGTTATTCTCAGACACGCGCCTTACGTCTGGGCAGGCTGGCGGGTTTTCAAGGAATAATCTCGACCCGCCTCGTCTCGGCACGCGAGAAAATGCGCCAGCTTTTACTCTTGCCCCTCCAGGCCCGACCTCACCAGTCATTGTAAGTCCGTCGGTCAGGCCGGTCAACTTTGATTCCGCCGGCCGCCGCCGGCCTGGGTCTGGAGGGTGAACTTCTTGGCTCTCTTCTCTGGCCAGCACCCCTCGACCATCGACGACAAGAACCGGATCATCATTCCGGCCAAGATGCGCCAGGCGGCCGGGAAGGCCGGCGAAGAAGGCTTCTTCGTCACCCGGGGAATCGATGACTGCATCGTAATACAGACCCAGGCTCGTTTCGAGCAAAGAGCCGCCGAGACCGCGGACGAGAAGTCGCGCCAGACGCTCGCCGGCAGAATGCTCGAACGAGCGCTTTTCACGAGGGGCGACGTGGTCAGGTGCGACAAGCAGGGGCGTTTTCTCCTGCCCGCGCAGCTCATCGAGTCGCTCGGGATCGGAACGAACGTGGTGATCGCGGGCGTGAACGACCGCATCGAGGTCTGGGATGCGGAGCGATGGGAGCAGGTCATAAAAGAAGCCGAGGAGCAGCTCCAGAAACGGGCGGAGCAAATCTACGGCGGACCGGAAGAGGCGTAAGCCGATTGTGGCCGATGAACCCCATCGCCCGGTCATGCTCGACGAGGTTTGCGAATTTCTCCGCCCGGCGCCCGGGCAGTGCACGCTTGACTGCACGGTCGGCGCCGGCGGGCACGCGGAAAAGATTCTCGCTCTTTCCCAGCCTGACGGAAAACTGATCGGACTCGACCGCGACCCGGCGGCCCTGGCCGCGGCGGCCGGCAAGCTCGCGAAGTTCGGCGGCCAGGCCGTGCTCGTCCATGCGTGCTTCGCCGACGCCGCGAACGTCCTCGCCGAAAACGGCATCGAGAAGGTGCACAACGTCATCTTCGACCTCGGTCTTTCATCGATTCAGCTCGATGCCCCCGGCCGCGGGTTCTCGTTCAGGCACGAAGACGCGCCGCTCGACATGAGAGCCGACCCGACGGCCGGCAAGACGGCGGCGGAGCTGCTCGCCCGCGTCACCGAGGTCGAGCTGGCCGACGTCCTCTGGCGGCTGGCCGACGAACGGCGCTCGAGGCGCATTGCCCGGGCGATCTGTGCCGAGCGCCGCAAGGCGCCGATCGAGACAGCCGGCCGGCTGGCGGCGATCGTGGCACGCGCCGCCGGCGGGCGTTGGCGGCGCATCCACCCGGCGACGCGCACGTTCATGGCGATCCGCATGTGGGTGAACCGCGAGCTGCCGAACCTCGAGGAAGCGCTCACCTCGGTGAGAGACATCGTCGAGCCGGGCGGGCGAGTCGTCGTGATCAGTTTTCACTCGAAGGAAGACCGCATCGCAAAGACGGTGTTCCGCAGCCAGGCGCGCGACGGCGTCTGGCGGATCCTCACGAAGCGGCCGCTTGTGGCGGCCGACGACGAGGTCCGGCGGAACCCGAGGGCGCGGAGCGCCAAGCTGAGGGCGGTCGAGAGGGAAGACGTTGTGTAGAGACGGAAGGACCGGTGGCAGCGTGGCCGCCGGGGGCTCGGAGAGAACGCAGTGCGGAACACGCGGCTCAGCCACCTTAAGATGGGATTCCTCTTCCCCCTGTTCCTCACGGGCGTGGCCGTGCTGGCCGGCCGGCTCTACAACGTCCAGATCACAAACCACGAATACCTCGTCGAGCAGGCCCTGCGGCAGAGCAAGACGACCGTCGCACTGGCCGCGATGCGCGGCAGCATCTTCGACTGCAACGGCGAGGCGCTCGCGTTGAGCCTCGAGGCGCCTTCGATCTTCGCCGACCCGGGCGTCGCGGCGGTGCCCGCGCGGATCCGGGAATGGCTGCCCGATACCGTCGGCGTGCCGAGGGCCGCGTTCAAGAAATTCCTCGCCGCCAATCCCGAGATCATTGACCGCGTGAACGATCCGACGCTCGAGAGCGCCGTCGAGGTCACGCGCTCCCTCGCGGGCCACCTCGGCGTGCCGGAGCGGGCGCTGCTCGAGCGGCTCGAGACGGCGATCAACGAGCGGCTGGACGATGCGGCGCGGACCGCGGCGCCGGCCGCCGGCATCCCGGAGGCGGAGTTGCGAGAGGCCCTCGGCCGCAAGAAACGCTTCGTCTGGCTCAGGCGCCGGGCCGACGCCGCGTGCGCCCGACAGGTCGAGGAACTCAAGATCCGCGGCATCTGCGTCAAGCAGGAGCAGACGCGCCGGACGGCCGAGGTGCTCAGCATCGGGCAGTGGCTCGGCTTTGTCGGCGGCGAAGGCGAGGGCCTTGAAGGGCTCGAGCTCACCTTCGAGCGGCGGCTCCGCGGCACACCCGGCCTCGCCCGGCTCAGGCGCGACGGCCGCGGCAGGCGGATCGCGCATTCGGCCGACCCGACCGTCCCGCCGAGGCACGGATGCAACCTGTACCTCACGGTCGACCGGCGGGTACAGGAGATCGTCGACCAGGAGCTGCGGCGGACGTTCGACGAGTTCTCGCCGCTCTCGGTCTCGGCGATCGTGATGGACCCCGCGACCGGCCGGATCCTCGCGATGGGTTCGTCGCCCGGGCTCGACGTCGCCGAGATGCGCGGCCTCGGCCGAGAGGAACTGCGAATCCGGCTCCGGAACCATCCGGTCCAGAGCGTCTTCGAATACGGCAGCACGTTCAAACCTTTCGTCGCCGCGGCCGTCATCGACCTCGGCATCGCCACGCCCGAGACCAAGATCGATTGCGAGCGCGGCCTGTGGGTTTACAAGAAGCGCCGGCTGCGCGACCACCACGGCTACGGCATCATCCCCGTCGCGGACGTCATCGTCTATTCGAGCAACATCGGCGCGGCCAAGCTCGGCCTCATGCTCGGCGCCGACCGGCTGCGGCAATACGTCTCGTTCTACCACTTCGGGCGCCGGCACGGCGTCGAGGTCCCGGCCGAGGAGCCGGGGATCGTGACGTCGGAGCGGCAGTGGACGTATTTCACGACGACGTCGGTCCCGATGGGGCAGGAGATCGCGGGCACGCCGCTCCAGCTCGTCGCCGCGTTTTGCTCGCTCATCAACGGCGGGCGGCTGATGCAGCCTTATCTGGTCGAGGCCGTCGAGGACCCGAACACGGGCGAGGTGACGCGCCGCACCCCGCTCGAGCTGAAGCGCGTCATCAGCGCGGCGACGTCGGCGACGATGCGGAATATCCTTGCAGACGTCGTCCGGCGCGGCACGGGAAAAGTGCTCCGAAGCTGCAAGTATCCGATCGGCGGGAAGACGGGCACCGCGCAGAAGAGCGACGCCGCCGGCGGCTATTCGCAGGACAGATACGTCGCGTCGTTCGTCGGCTTCGCGCCGGTCGAGCAGCCGAAGATATGCGTGCTCGTGCTGGCCGACGAGCCGAAGACAGGCGGATACTACGGCGGCCAGGTGGCCGCGCCCGCGGTCGGCCGCATTATCGACAAGACGCTGGCGCTGCTTGATTCGGCGCCGCGGGGCCCGGTTCAGCCCGGCGGCGCCGTGGCGGCCGTCGTCGCAGAAGCGCAATGAGAAGCGCGAGAGAGGGGACAGCTTGAGGCTCGGACAACTACTGCCGGCGCTTTTTTGCCGCTCGGACTCGGACCGGGCCAGGTACGCGGCCCTCGAGGGCCTGGAGATCGCGGCCGTCGTGAACGACTCGCGCCAGGCCGCGGCCGGGTGCATGTTCGTCGCGCTGCACGGCGCGAAGAGCGACGGCCACAAGTTCATCCCGAACGCCGTCAGGGCCGGCGCCGTCGCGGTCGTGTCCGAGCGCCGCGTCCCGATCAGCGAAGGCGTCGTCCATTTCATCCTGCCGGACGCGCGAGAGAGGCTCGCCGGGCTCGCCGCCGTCTTCTACGGCCATCCGTCCCGCGCGCTGCACGTCACCGGGATCACGGGCACGAACGGGAAGACGACGACGTCCTGCCGCCTTCGCTCGATCCTCGAGGCGAGCGGGCGCCGGACCGGCCTCGTCGGCACCATCGCCTACAGGATCGGCGAGCGGACCATCCCGGCGAACAACACGACGCCCGACGGCCTGCTGATCCAGGACCTGTTCGCGCAGATGGTGGCGGCCGGCCTGACGCACGCGGCCGTCGAGGTCTCGTCGCACGCGCTCGATCAGCGCCGCGTCTGCAACGTCGAATTCAGGACCGCCGTCTTCACCGGCCTCTCCGACCACGAGCATCTCGACTACCACCGGACGTTCCCGCGCTATCGCGACGCGAAGGCGATGCTCTTCGAGATGCTCCGGCCCGGCGCGACGGCGGTCATCAACGCCGACGACCCGGAGGGGCGGCACATGGCCGAGCGCGCCCGCTGCATGAAGCTTTGGTTCGGGCTGCGCGGCGAGGCAGACGTGTCGGCCGA
>JBDREM010000047.1:0-4591 GCA_043819695.1 Planctomycetota bacterium | reverse complement strand
TGCCGACGCACCCGCATATCCCGCGGGCCGAGAGACAGCTCATCCGCGGCGATATGAGCCGCGCGCGTGCCGAGATCGCGCTTGGTGTCTCGCAGGCACTTCGCGGCGTTGCGGCGCCTGAGATGGTCGTGGGACACGAGGCATTTTCCCATTTCTCCCTTTTTCCCAGTTTACACCAAGCTGTTCCCATACGGTGCCGGCCGAGCGCGCGATTGCGGGCGAGGCGAGGTTGCGGTAGGCTATGTCGCCGTAGCGGGATGTCCGGGTTGCTTGTTTGCGAGGGCATTGAATGGGCTTGTGGCGGAAGTGGCACCGAATCCTGGGGATTGGCGGACGGCGGCGCGATCTCCCCGCCGACGTCTACCTGGTCTCGTTCCCGAAGTGCGGCCGCACCTGGCTCACGCTCCTCGTCGGCCGCGCAATCCAGCAGCATTTCGGTCTCGATGAGGCCGACCCGCTCCGGCTGCGGAAGCTCGGCGATCTGCGCCCTGAGATCCCCTGCATCGCGCCGACCCACGACGAACTGCCGCAGTGGAAGAAGCCCGACGAAATGTCGTCCGACAAGAGCCGCTACAAGGGCAAGAAGGTCATCTTCCTCGTCCGCGACCCGCGCGACACGTTCGTCTCGAACTATTTCCAGAAGAAGAAACGCGTGACGGTCTCGCGGACGTTCTTCTTTCTCAGGAAGCGCGGCCGCGAGCGGCGCAGGCCGTTCGATGGCGAGCTCGCCGACTTCATGAACTTCCCAGTCGGCGGGTTCGATTCGCTGCTCCGGTTCTTCAACGTCTGGGAGCGGCAGCGGACGGTGCCCGACGGCTTCCTGCTCGTGAGGTATGAAGACATGCACGAAGACGCGGGCCGCGAACTTCGGCGCGTGCTCGACTTCGTCGGCGTCGCGGGCGTCAGCGATGAGATCGTCGACGAGGCCGTCCGGTTCGCGTCGTTCGACAGCATGCACAGGATGGAGAAGGCTCAGGCCTTCAAGCACGGCAAGATGAAGCCTGCGGACAAGGACGACGGCGAATCGTTCAAGACCCGCAAGGGCAAGGTCGGCGGCTACGTCGACTACCTGACCGAGGAGCAGATCGCCGAGCTGAACCGCAAGATGGCCGAGACGCTCTCGCCGTTCTACCGCTACGAGCCCTGCGCCGGGGAGGCGGGGGATTCCTGAAATCGCGCACCGCCGGGGTTGACACGCCCCCGCGGCGGTGATACAATGTGATTACGTCGTGGTGACGCCGGAGGGCCTTCACAATGATCAAGAAACTGACGAAGCACGGGAACAGCCTGGCGCTCGTGATCGACAAGCCGGTGCTCGAGTTGCTTCGAGCTACGCCGGACACGCTGTTCGAGATTATCTCAGACGGTCGTTCCTTAGTGCTGACGCCCGTGCGCGACCCCGAGGAAGAGAAGAAGTTCGAGGACGCCCTGGCGATGGTCCACAAGCGCTTCGGGCGGGCGATGAAAAAGCTCGCGGAGTGACCCATGCCCCCGTTGTTCCTCGATATCGAGAAGGTTCTGCGCTTGCATCGCAGCCTCATCGAACACTACGGTGGTGCGGAGGGCATTCGCGACGTGGGCTTGCTTCATTCGGCGGTCGCCATGCCGCAGGCCTGCTATGGCGGCGAGCTCCTGGCCGCGTTCTTCCGCGAGCGCTGCCACACGCTTCCCCCTGCCGGTTGATTGTCGGCGGCGCGCCACGTAGAATCATTACGCTCGACTCGCGGACGAGAATGATGCCGGAACCTGAAATCCGAAAGCCGATATTCATCGTGGGCTGCCCGCGGAGCGGGACGAACACGCTCTACTATCGGCTCGCGAAGCATCCAGACCTCGCCTGGATATCGAACATCACGAAGAAGACGCCCGACTCGATGCTGCTCACGCGGCTGCTGATGATGGTACGCAAGGATCACCATCCGACCGAGGCGAAAAACGTCTGGCGGCGATATGCGACGGCCGACAACGACGCCCGCGGCCGCGACGACGCGACGCCGAAGGCGAAGGCGTTCCTCCGCAAGGTCGTCGGCAACCACCTGGCGATGTTCGGCAAGCCGCGGTTCATCAACAAGTGCCCGCGCAACTCCGTCCGGATGGAATTCCTCGACGCGGTCTTTCCCGACGCGTTCTTCATCCACATGATCCGCGACGGGCGGGCGGTGGCAAACTCGATCCTGCGGGCGCGGACGAACCACGGCGGCGCGTACTGGGGCTGCGAGCCGCCGGGCTGGCAGGGCCTGCTCGACAAGCCGCTGCTCGATGCCTGCGGGCTCCAGTGGAAGATGATCGTCGAGCACGCGCTCGAGTCGGCGAAGTCGATCCCGCCCGAGCGCTACATCGAGGTCCGCTACGAAGACCTTTGCGACCGGCCCGAGGAGATGTTCCGCGCGGTCAGCGACAAGGCCGGGCTGGAATGGGACGACGCCGTGCTGAAGGAGCTCGTCGGCGACATCCAGAGCCGGAATTTCAAGTGGCGAGAGAACTTCAGCCCCGAGGAGGTCGAGACGCTGAACTCGCTTATCGGCGGCCTGCTCACGAAGCTGGGGTACGAGGTCTGACGCCGCCTGAGGGCGAGCGGGAACCGGGCGATGATCGAAATCGTCAAAGCCGAACAGAGCGACCTGCCGGGGATCATGGCGATCTTCAACGATGCGATCCTCAACGGCGTCGCGACGTTCAACATCGAGCCGTGGGACGAGGCCCGGCAGCTCGAGTGGTTCCGCGCCCACGGCGGGAAGCATCCGGCGATCGTGGCGCGCGAGGGCGGCGAAGTCGTCGGCTGGGGCGCGTTGAACGTCTTCATCGCGCGGTCCGCATACGAGGCGACGGTCGAGGACTCGGTGTACGTGCGGGCCGACCGCCGCGGCCGCGGGATCGGACGGGCGCTCCTCGCGCGGCTGATCGAGCTGGCGCGGGAGATCGGCCACCATTCGATTGTCGCGCGCATCGCCGACCACGCCGCGGCGAGCATCGAGCTGCACCGGTCGCTCGGGTTCGAGGAGGCAGGCGAGCTGCGGGAGTCGGGCCGGAAGTTCGGCCGCTGGATTGATGTGACGCTCATGCAACTGATGCTGTGACCGGCCGCTCATTGGCCGGTGCGCCGCCGTCCGATTTGACTGGATTGCCGTCCGCGTTGCCGTTACGATCCCGGGCAGACGCAGAGACGGACGGAGCGGGAATTGGACAGGCACGAAGCCATACTCCTGATCGGGCCGACGGGATCGGGCAAGACGCCGCTGGGCGATTTGCTCGAGGAGCGGGGGCTACGGGATCGCCCGTGCGCGCACTTCGACTTTGGCCGCGAGCTGCGGCGAATGGCCCGCGAGAGCGACTCCCTGTTCGACGCCGACGAGGTCGCCTTCATACGCGAGGTGCTCGAGGAAGGCGCCCTGCTCGAGAACGAGCACTTCCACGTCGCCGAGAAAATCCTCGCCGCCTTTCTTGCCGGCCGGCTCGCGCCGCGGGCCGCAGTCCGCGATCCGCGACCCGCATTGGTCGTTCTCAACGGCCTGCCCCGTCATATTGGCCAGGCCGCTAATGTCGACCGCATCGTTGATATCCGGGCCGTCATTCATCTCAACTGCACGCCCGAGGTCGTCCTCGAGCGCATTCGGACCAACGCCGGCGGCGACCGCGCGCGCCGCGCCGACGACGAGCTCGCCGCCGTCCGCAGAAAGCTCGCACTGTTCAAAGAACGCACCAAGCCATTAGTGGAGCATTATGCCGGCGCCGGCGCGAGCATCGCCGAGATTGAAGTACGGGCAGAGACATCGCCTGAGGCGGTACGGGCTGCTCTTGTGTGCCGGTAAGGCCGACAGCCCGGGTGCGCGGCTGACGAGCGTCGAGGTGGCGCTCTTCGAGTTGCTCGAGGTCGCCGGGGGGCGATGCGTTCAAGGAGATCATCAGGAACGTCAAGTAGGCGCGGCGGGGCGGCACAACTTTTTCCTCGTGTCCCACGACCATCTCAGGCGCCGCAACGCCGCGAAGTGCCTGCGAGACACCAAGCGCGATCTCGGCACGCGCGCCGCTCATATCGCCGTGGATGAGTTGTCTCTCGGCCCGCGGGATATGCGGGTGCGTCTGCGGTCGAACCACTTGAATGCGATCCGCAGCACCTCGGCCCGCGGGATATGCGGCTCTATCCTCTCCGGCCACGTCCCAGTCCGCGACGACGGCCCTCGGCCCGCGGGATATGCGGGTGCGTCGGCAGCATGCGGCTCGATCACACCAGCCAACCAGCGATGTGTTCGTCTGAACGTCCAGACGAACACATCCACACAATGCCTCCAGCGGCCGCATACTGTGGTTCTGGCAGGGCGTTCGCCTGCACGTGCAGGCGAACAGCCTGTTCGGGCGAGATCGCCGCAACGGCAAAACTCCGTCATCACACGTGAGATATACATGGGACACGAGGCCTTTTCCCGTTTTTCCTCATTTTACACCTTCGCACCGCTTTCCATTATCTATGCAGGGCTCAATAGGAGTAAGATTACGATTACGAGCGGAGCTCTGCGACACGGGCCGAGCCCCTTATTACGCGCGACACATAATTGTTTGCACATTGAGCCGAGACCGGTGCCGGGCGGATTCG
>JBDREM010000046.1:0-10935 GCA_043819695.1 Planctomycetota bacterium | reverse complement strand
GGATGAATGTCAATTCGTCCCATTCGGCCGTCGTCACAGAGACCGTCCTCGTCGGTGTTCTTGTCGCGGAGAATGGGCGCATCGATGTACCGAGCCGACCAGACGTACTGGTATTCGGGCTCAAGGTCTTGCGGCGCGGTGTTCTCGGTCGTGCTCTTCCGCGTCTCCAGAATCTGCCAGCCGGCGTTGTAGAAGAAGTGGCGGTACGTGTCGACGCCGTCGGGCTCGCTCTGAGCCTGGCTGTCGATGTGCTTCTTGACGCGGCGGTTCAGGCCGTCGTACTCGTACGCCGCAATCGATGTTCGGTGGCTTCTCTTCCTTGCGTCGCGAAGAATGCGGCTTCTGGCATTGTTCGATGGCGAACGGCTTGCCGTTCGCCCGCCGTCCTTGACTTCGACGAGGCGGTTCCACGCGTCGTACTTGCAGGCGTAGGTGCT
Source organism: Planctomycetota bacterium (assembly GCA_043819695.1). Taxonomy (GTDB): domain Bacteria; phylum Planctomycetota; class PUPC01; order PUPC01; family PUPC01; genus CAYLQD01. The sequence continues at coordinate 10,498 of JBDREM010000046.1, read as the reverse complement.
TTCGAGGTCGGTCGGCTGCGGCGCGGCCGTCATGTTCCCGCGTGCCGACCAGACCGGCGTCGCCCACTGGACCTGCTGCGGGTCCGCCTGCTCGGTGATGCCCGTGATTTCGTTCGCGTCGTTGTGCGTGCGGTCCTGGTCGAGCTCGCACATCGTCAAGGTGCTCGGTCTGATCGACACGCCTGGCACTCCCTGTCCCTGAACCCCGCCCCGATTATTATACCCAGCAAGCGGGCACCTGTCAACACCTACGCGCGATCATTCCGCATGCCCCCAATTTGGGGGCGCCAGAGCATCCGCTGCTCAGGGGCAATGAAGCAAGGCGTCCGGGAAACTCGTTTTGTCGCAGAAAACGGTGACTGAATATCAAGGATCAGCAACTCCGCCAGATCAGTCGCATTGGCCATGTGGTCTATTGCCTCTCTGGCCCCCGGCGCCAGCGTGGCCGGGTAACGGCAAGGCGACACGGCTGATGCTTCGTGAAGCAGGTCGAGCGCTTTCTCGTTGGCTGCAAGGTGAGCCAAGATCAGCTTCCTGGTCTCTTCCGTCAGCGGTGCGCCCCCCTTCGGCGCCTCGGCGTCACCGATGATGGGAAGCTGGTTCTTGTTCTCCTCAGCAATCTTGATGTAGTGTAAGAACGCCTCGATGTAAAGGCTGGCGGCGTTCTGCCCCGGTGGCGGCTCCTCGTACCACGCGTCAAGCTCCTCGTGCGTGACGGGATACCCGGCGGCGCGGATGGCGTCGAGGCGCGCGTTCACCTGTGCGGTCCAGTACCAGCGATATGCGCCGTATGCAGCGGCGAGCAAGAGAAGGACGAGCGTCGTCCGCGCGACACGCCAATACCACCGGGCCTTTTTCTTCGCCTGCGTTGCCTCGGGACTCATCGGATTCTCGCTCGCTCGTTTGTCGGCCATTACTATATCGGGGTGCACACCTGCGACCAAGCGTATTTCGACGTTAACGCGGAGCTTCGCTCCGCACGCCCACCTTGCTGCCGCTCAGCGTCAGCGGGCGCCGCCCTTCGTTCGTCGGCCGTCGCCCTGGACTCTCCACTCTCAGCTCGACGAAGGCGGGGTGCCGGCGTTAGCCGTGTGCCCCGGCCCCGCCGTCTGCGGCGGCCCGTCGCCCCGCCGCTTGCGGCGGGCGTCTTGCGGCAAAGCACGTGCGCTGATAGAATGCTCGAAGGAACGTGATCCTTCGGGAGTCTAACGTGGCAAAGGCGATCGCTCTTTTGTCAGGCGGACTGGACAGCCAACTGGCAATCAACGTGATCAAGGAACAGGGGATCGAGGTCGCGTGCCTCAACTTCGTGACGCTGTTCTGCCGGTGCACGTCCAACAAGGGCTGCAAGCTGGAGGCGGTCGTGGCCGGTGAGCGGCTCGGCGTTCCCGTCAAGGTGATCAACTCGGGCCGCGAGTTCCTCGAGATCGTGAAGCATCCGCAGCACGGCCGCGGCAAGAACATGAACCCCTGCATCGACTGCCGCATTTTCATGTTCAAGCGCGCGGGCGAGTATATGCGCGAGACGGGCGCGGACTTTATCTTCACCGGCGAGGTGCTCGGGCAGCGGCCGATGTCGCAGCGGAAGGACGCGATGCGCCAGATCGACCGCGCGGCCGGCCTGACCGGCTACGTGCTGCGGCCGCTGTGTGCCAAGCACCTCGATCCGACGGTCCCCGAGAAGGATGGTTTGGTCGACCGCGAGAAGCTGCTGTCCATCCGCGGCCGCTCACGCAAGGAGCAGTTCGCGCTGGCCGACGTGTTTCACCTGAAGGACTTTCCCTGCCCGGCCGGGGGGTGCCTGCTTACGGACCCGCAGTTCGGATGGCGGCTGCGCGACCTGCTGGACCACACGGACCCCGACATGAACGACGTGCACCTGCTGAAGCTCGGGCGGCATTTCAGGCTGGACGACGCGACGAAGGTGATCGTCGGCCGCGAGGAAGGTGAGAACGCTAAGATCGAGACATTCGCCCGCGCGGGCGACCTGCTGCTCGACGCGGCGGACGTCGCCGGGCCGACGGTGCTGCTCCGCGGCGATGCCTCGGGCGGGAACGTCGCGACGGCCGCGCGGCTGACTGTGAAGTACGGGAAGGCGCACAACGAGCCGTCGGCCCAGGTCGTGGTGCGACGGGCGAGGACCGACGAGGGCTTCGTCGTCGACGCGAGCCCGGCGGCGGAGGAAGAGGCGCGGCAATTGATGATCATGCGCGACGGCAAATGACCGCCGGCCGCGCGACGCGAGGATGCGATATGTCCAACGACCTGCTCCGGCGGCTCGACGCGCTGAAGCGCGAGCGCAGCGCCGTGATCCTTGCGCACAATTACCAGCGGCCCGAGGTGCAGGACGCGGGCGATTTCACCGGCGATTCGCTGGGCCTGTCGCGGGAGGCGGCGAAGACCGACGCCGACGTGATCCTGTTCTGCGGCGTGCACTTCATGGCGGAGACGGCCGCGATCATCTGCCCGGACAAGACGGTGTTGATCCCCGACGAGCACGCGGGCTGCCCGATGGCGAACATGGTGACGCCGCGCGAGCTGCAGAAGGCGAAGGACGAGCATCCGGGCGCGGCCGTCGTGACGTATGTGAACAGCACGGCGGCGATCAAGGCGATGAGCGACGTCTGCTGCACGTCGGCGAACGCGGCGGCCGTGGTCGATTCGATTCCGAACGATCGCGAGGTGCTGTTCGTGCCGGACCAGTCGCTCGGCTCGTGGGTGTCGAAGCAGTTGGGCCGCGAGCTGATTCTCTGGCCGGGCTACTGCCCGACCCACCACCGGATGCTGGCGGGGCACGTGCGCGCGGCGCGTGAGGCGCATCCCGACGCGGAGGTCGTCGTGCATCCGGAATGTCTCGATGAGGTCGTCGATCTTGCCGACCACGTCGCGAGCACGTCGGGCATGCTCCGCTACTGTACGGAGTCGAAGTCGAAGCAGTTCATCATCGGCACGGAGACGGGAATGCTTCATCCGCTGCGGAAGCAGAATCCGGGGAAGGAGTTCTTCCCGGTGACGGACCTCGCCGACTGCCCGAACATGAAGCTCAACACGCTCGAGAAGATGGTGTGGGCGCTGGAGGATATGGAGCATCGCGTGGAGGTTCCCGGCGAGGTCGCCGGCCGCGCGCGGGGAGCGATCGAGCGGATGCTGGCCATCGGCTAGTGGGGAGATCATTTGCCCGGACGTTTGGGCCTGGCGTTCTTGAGGGCGCCGGTCGCGCGTGCGAGACTCAACTTTGCGACCTGGTGGCTGTAGACGGCCTGATAGTAGAGGGCTTGCGTCTGGGATAGTGCCTGGCGTGCATCGAGCATCTCGAGCTCTGTGTTGACGCCGGCGTCGTACCCGGCCTTCGCGAGCCGCAGCGCCTCTTTCGCCCGCTCGAGGTTGTCGACCTGCGAGTCGACGAACTTCCCGGCGTCCTCCAGGCTGAGGAGCGCCTGCTTGACGTCGAGGAGCACCTGTTCCTCGGCCTCGGCGAGGTTGATGGCGGCTCGTCTCAGTTCAGCCTTCGCCTGTTGCGTCCGGCCCCACGATGCGAGGCCGTCGAACAACGCCCACCTGAGCGTCAGGCCGGTCTCCCAGGCGTGGCCCCAACTATCGGCCGCCGAGTTATGCGGATCGGGCCGTGCGCGGGTGTGGGTGAACGAGCTGTCGAGCGAGGGGAGGAAGCCCGACCACGCCTCGATGAGTGCTTCCTTGCTTCGTTTCACGTTCAGCTCGGCCTGGAGGATCTCGGGCCGCTCGCGGAACGCGCTCTTGACCGAGACCGCGAGGTCGGGGCTCGCCTTCTTGTACTCGAGTTTGTCGGTGAGATCCACGCTGCTCTCCTGGGACACGCCGAGCGTCTTCAGGAAAACGGTCATTTTCAGGTGGAGGGAGTTTTGCCGCTCGATGAGTTCGGCCTCGACGTTGCTGACCTCGACTCTGGCTCGGAGGACGTCGTACTGCGAGACGACGCCGGCGTCCTTTCTCTTTTGGACGTCCGAGAGGTGCGCTTTCGCGAGCCCGAGGTCGCCGCGGCTGACCTCGACAAGCTCTTGCGCGAGGAGGATGTCGTAGTATCCGAGGCGCGTCTGGTGCACCACGTCCTGCACGATCCCGGCGACTTGTTCATCGGTCGCATATGCGGCGATCTGCGCGCCTCGAATGCCGGCCGAGATCGCGCCGCCACGGAAGATGGGCTGCGTCAGGACGAAGTTGACCGCGTAATTGCTCTTGTGGCCGGTGGGCACGGTCACCCCGCCCACGGTAAAGCTGCTGACCTTGTCGAGCCGCCGGTAGGACGCTTCCATGTCGACCCTGGGCAGGGCGGCGGAGTAAGCTTCGACAATCACGCCCTCGGCTCTCGCCTTGTCCTCGAGAACGGCCTTCAACTGCTTGTTGTTGCCCATGGCGATCAGCACGGCCGATACCATGTCGAGATCGCCCTTGAGCACGGTCTGCGCACCCTTGCGCCCTTCCTTCGCTTGCTTCCACGACTCGTACGCGACGGCCCTGTTCCGGTAGATGTCGGCATAGACCTGCTCCCGCGATATGCAGCCTGTCGACAACGCGGCCAGGGCGAGACAGGCCGCCGCGGAAAGGCCCGCGGAGAAAGCTTGGGGCCGCCTGAGCATCGTTCTTTTCACCGGGCTTGCCTCGTCTTGCCTATCACCCGCTCGGCCATTCGGTTACACAGGCGGCGGCGGCGCACGCCACGCCGGTCACAGTGCATTATGTCCGCTCGCCCGGACAAGTGCAAGCGCCAATCGGCGCCGGCCCGCCGCACCGAGCCCCGAAGCTCCAGTCGTTGCTATTGTCACGGGAAGCTCGGCGCGTTATAATCTATGAGCGGATGTCTCTACTGGGTCGAGGTCGACACATGGCTCGTCAGCTATTAGGGAGGCTCCTGCGGGCGCGAGGGGTTGTCTCGGACGAAGATGTGCAACGCGCCCTTGCACTGCAACGGTCAAGGCCCGGTCTTCGAATCGGTGAGGCTCTGCAGGAAATCGACGCGGCCGATGCCGAGGCGGTGGCGACGGCCCTGGCCGAGCAGTTCGGGATGGAGTACGTCGATCCATCTGAAATGGACATCCCGCGGGAGGTCGTCGACCTGGTCAGCCACGACGTTGCTCGCAAACACCACCTGATCCCCGTCGGCCGGCACAACGGCAAGCTGCGCGTGGCGATGTGCGACCCGCTCGACTTCGACGCGCTCGACAACATCCGGTTTGCGACGAACGCCGACGTGGAGCAGGTGCTCGCGACGCGCGAAGCCATCGACCTCGCCATCGCGAAGAACCACGGCGTCGAAGAGGCGACGGTCGACGGCATGCTCCAGGAGTTCACCGAGAGCGATATCGCGTTCCGCGCCGACCACGAAATGGACATGGACCTCGATGAAGATGACGACGACGCCCCCATCATCCGTCTCGTCTATCTCCTGATCACCGAGGCGATGAGGCGGCGCGCAAGCGATGTGCACATCGAGCCCATGACCGACCGGCTCCGCGTCAGGTACCGCATCGACGGCGTGTGCATCGAGGTGCCCGGGCCGCCCAAGACGCTCCAGGGCTCGATCATCTCCCGCGTGAAGATTATGGCCGGGATCGACATTGCCGAGAAGCGGCGCCCGACCGACGGGCGCATCAAGCTCCGCGCGCTCGGCCGCGAGGTCGACCTCCGCGTGTCCTGCCTCCCCGCCAACCACGGCGAAAGCGTGGTAATGCGTATCCTCGACAAGCAGTCGCTGCTGCTGGGCATTCAGGAGCTGGGCTTCGGCGACGAGGACTACGTCCAGTTCCAGAACATCATCCGAAGGCCTAACGGCATCTTTCTCGTGACGGGCCCGACCGGTTCCGGCAAGACGACAACGCTCTACGCCGCCCTCAACGGGCTCAACACGCCGGACCGCAAGATCATCACCGCGGAGAACCCGGTCGAGTACAACATCCCCGGAATCAACCAGTGCGAGGTGCGCCACGAGATCGGCCGGACGTTCTCCCGCATTCTGAGAGCGATGTTGCGTCAGGCGCCGAACATCATCCTGGTCGGTGAGATTCGTGACCAGGAGACGGCCGAGATCGCGGTCCGCGCGGCGCTCACCGGCCACCTCGTGTTCAGCACGCTCCACACGAACGATGCGCCCAGCGCGATCACCCGTCTGATCGACATGGGCGTCCCCGCCTTCCTCGTCGCTTCGTCCATCCAAGCCGTCATGGCGCAACGGCTCCTGCGAACCATCTGCAAGGCCTGCAAGGAACCGGCGGCGTACGACGAGACCGAGCTGTCGAAGCTCGGCCTCACACCCGAGGACGTCCGGAACATCACGCTTTACAGGGGCGTCGGCTGCGACGAATGCGAGGGCACGGGGTACAGGGGCCGGCTCGGCATCTTTGAGTTGATGGAAATGAACACCGAGCTGCAGGAACTCGCGTTCCACCGCGCACCTACCAACAAGATCCGCGACGCCGCGATCAGCTCCGGGATGACGGGGCTTCGCCGGGACGGCGTGAAGAAGGTGCTCCGCGGCGTTACGACCGTTGAAGAAGTGCTCCGCATTACGTCCGAGATGGAACAATAGCGCACCCGCGGGCGATCCTCCCGCCCCGCGTACAACCGGAGAGACGACCCTATGCTGCCCCCGAACAAGCTGCTTCAAGCCGTCATCGATCTGGAGGGCTCCGACCTCCACCTCGCCGTCGGCATACCGCCGACCATTCGTTACAACGGACGCCTTCGCGCGCTCGACCAGCCAGTGGTCACACCCGACGACACGAACGCCTTCATGAAGGCCATCACGCCGGAGCGGTGCCAGATCGATCTCAGCGAACGCGGCACCACCGACTTCGGCTTCGCCTTCGGAACCACCGGCCGCTTTCGCGTGAGCGTGTTCAAACAGAAGCAGGTCCTCGGCGTCGTACTCCGCCTCATCCCCTCCAAGTTGCTGACGTTCGAAGAGATCGGCCTGCCGCCGGCCCTGAAGAACCTCCTGCTCAAGCCACGCGGCCTCGTCCTGCTCACCGGCCCGACCGGCTGCGGGAAGACGACCACGCTGGCCACGATGATCGACTTCATCAACACAGAAACAGCTCAACACATCATCACCCTGGAAGACCCCATCGAGTATTTCCACCAACACAAGAAGTCGATCATCACACAGCGCGAGGTGGGCCTCGACGTCATCTCCTTCGAGCAGGGCCTGATCCGGGCGCTTCGCCAGGACCCCGACGTGATCCTGGTGGGCGAAATGCGCGACCTCGAAACCATCCAGGCCGCGATCCGCGCCGCCGAGACCGGCCATCTCGTCTTCTCGACCCTCCACACGACAGGCTCCGCCAAGACCATCGACCGCATCATCGACATCTTCCCGTCCGACCAGCAGGAACAGATCCGTTCGCAGCTCTCGACCTCCATCGCCGCGGTGATCTCACAGCAGCTCCTGCCCACCGCCGACGGGACGGGGCGCGTTGCCGCGTTCGAAATCATGCTGATGAAGGACTCCATCGCGAACCTCATCCGCAAAAAGGAGACCTTTAAGATCGACTCGGACATTCAGACCGGCCGAGCCGAGGGAATGACCCTCCTTGACGACCACCTCTGCGAACTGTACATGGCCGGCAAGATCACCTTCAGCGACATGATGAAATGCTCGACCAAGCCGGATCAACTGGAAAACAAGGTCAAGATGTTGGCCATGCAAAGAAGAAGGTAGCGCCCTATAACCGGAAAGAACCAATGGCGAAAAGCTCACCTATCCCTGCTCCCATGGCCCGGAAGAGGATCGGCCAGATACTGGTCGAGCAGGGCGTAGTGACCGAGACACAGATCCACGAAGCCCTCGAACAGGCCAAGATACAGGGCGGCGCCCTCGGACAGATGCTCGTCCAACTCGGCTACGCGACCGAGGACGACGTCATACACGCCCTCGCCGAGCAGGCCGGCATGGAGGTCATCGACCTCGACCACATTGACACCATCCCGCCCGAAGTCCTCGACCGCGTCAGCCCGTCGCTCGCCAGAATCTACCGGATCATCCCTATCCGGTGCGAAGTCAACCCGGCGGAAGCCCAACGCGCCAAAACCGAGCACCGGCAGCCGCACGGCACCCTCACGGTCGCGATGGCCGACCCGCTCAACGTCAACGCGCTCGACGACCTCCGGCTCATGCTAAGCGTCGACGTCCTCGGCGCCGTCAGCAGCGAGTCGGCGATCGAAAACGCGCTCGAAAAGTTCTACGCCGACCGCCGTGAGTCCGTCGAGGAACTCCTCGACGAAATGGAACAGAGCGTGTCCGAGTTCAAGCTCGAATACTCCGACAGCTCGAAGAGCTTCGACCTCGACACGCTTCAAGAACTCGCCATGTCGGCGCCGGTCATCAAGCTCCTCAACCTGATCCTCCTCCAGGCCATCAAGGACCAGTCCAGTGACATCCACTTCGAGCCGTTCGAGGACGAATTCAAGGTCCGGTACCGCGTCGACGGCGTGCTCTACGAAATGATCCCGCCGCCCAGGCACCTCGCACTCGCCGTAATCTCCCGCATCAAGGTCATGGCCGAGATGGACATCTCGGAGACGCGCATGCCGCAGGACGGCCGCATCGAACTCATGATCAGCGGCAACCCCATCGACCTCCGCGTCTCATCACTCCCCACCCTCTTCGGCGAGAGCGTCGTGATGCGCGTCCTCGACCGCAGCGTCGTCGCCCTCGACCTCGAGCGCATCGGCCTCCGCACCGACGAGCTCGACATCGTCAAGAGACTCATGGACAGGCCGCACGGAGTCGTCCTCGTCACCGGGCCGACCGGCTGCGGCAAGACGACCACGCTCTACTCCGCCCTCAACTACATCAACGACGTCGGCATCAAGATCATCACCACCGAAGACCCCGTCGAGTACGACCTGCCCGGAATCATGCAAGTCCAGATCAACGAACAGATCGGCGTCACGTTCGCATCGTGCCTCAGGTCCATCCTGCGTCAGGACCCCGACAAAATCCTCGTCGGCGAGATCCGTGACATCGAGACCGCAGAAATATGCACGCAGGCCTCGCTCACCGGCCACCTCGTCCTCAGCACCCTGCACACCAACGACGCCCCCAGCGCCATCACCCGCCTGATCGACATGCCCGTCGAGCCGTTCCTCATCTGCGCCACCGTCCAGGCGATCGTCGCCCAGCGGCTCGTCCGCACCATCTGCGTCAAGTGCAAGCGCGAATACGAACCCAGCCCCGACATGCTCGAAAAGCTCCGCCTCACGCCCGAAGAAGTCGAAGGCCGGCAGTTCTACTACGGCGCCGGCTGCCGCGACTGCAACAACACCGGCTACCGCGGCCGAACCGCCATCTTCGAGATAATGAACATCTCCGACCGCATGCGCTCGCTCATCATGGAAAAAGCGTCGACCCAGTCCCTGCGGGACCTCGCACGCGAGGAAGGAATGCGCACGCTGCGCGAAGCCGGGCTCCTCAAAATCTACGACGGTGAGACAACCATCGAGGAAGTCGTTCGCGAGACACTCGCCGCCGAGCTCTGACCCACCCCCCGCCACGCACACCAAGCAGCCCGCGGCGCCCAGCGTCGTCGCCCCCCTCTACTTCTCTTTCTTCTTGCTCTCAGCGGAAGGCTCCAGAGGAATAGACGTGTCGCCCCCGTCCGGCATCACCACGCCTTGATCGGCAACATTGAAAATAATCGTCGGCCCCGTCGACACGATCACCGGAGGCTTCAGCGTTCTCATGCTCGCCGGCTTGTCCTTAGGCCCGCGGAGCGTGATGATGTTCTTCACGAAATCAAAATCCGCGCTGGTGCCCGACGCTTCCACATCCTCAGTCAACAGCTTGACGTTCCCCGTCGCCAGCACGCTCTGCATCTTACCGTCCTGCAGCTTCGCCGTCATCTCGTCGCAGTCGACCGTCAAGACCTGCTCGCCGATCGTCCGCGTGACGTGCACCTCCCCCTCGAGCCTCAGATCACCCTTCGCCCGGTTGAAAACAATCGACTTCGCCCTGAGCTTCAACATCGGCTTCGGAGCCGCCTTCGGCTCCGCCGCCGCCTTCGGCTCCGGAGCCGCCTTCGGCTCCGCCGCCGCCTCGGCCGACAGCGCCGGCAGCGCCGGCCACACAACCACGGCCGCCATCACCGCAGCCGCCACCGCACCCCGCCAACACGCACTCGGCATAACGCCACCCCTCACTTCCACACCAGCCATCCCGCCCCCACGCCCCGCGCAGGAACAGCCCGGCCGGCGACGCGCCATTATATCGGCGGCGCCTCCGGCCCGTCAAACGAATTGGCGAGCAGCGCGAGCCAATACCGCTGCGGCCCCGTAGCGTGTCGTCGGACAACCATGTCCGCGCCGTCTCCCCTTCGTGTCTCGCGGCCGTCCCGGCCTCGAAAACGACCTCATCGCGGCCAAGATGGCCGCGACACGCGAGGGCAGGATGCCCTCGACACGCACAACGCAAATGGCTCAGCGCAACTACAAGTTGATTTCGCAAGCATCGGCCGTTACAATCACC
>JBDREM010000045.1:0-19326 GCA_043819695.1 Planctomycetota bacterium | reverse complement strand
GTTCCGGCGCTATGCTGACGAGCCCCTTCCGCGGTGTCCTGTTTTTCAGACGCCGCCCGGCAAGCGGCACCAAGATGGGCTCGTAAGTTCGGTGTGAGCCAGCGGATAGGTGGGTGTTGCCCTGCGGCAACACGGCGTTGCCGGAGAGCACCGTCAGGCGCGGGCCGCTGGGGCGGCCACCACGTCGGTGGCAGCAGCCGGACAGGCCGAAGACAGCCGCGCTGGGGCGAATGGCGCCGAGAAAAAGCAGGAAAAGGTGCTAACCTCTGGCGGGCCGCTTCCGAAACTCCTGCTGGGTGTTGACCGCGGCAAGGCGGCCCGCGCCGGATTTGCGGACACATTGTAGGTCCGCGAACGGCTCTTGACAATGGCAAGTCCGAATCTTGGCGTCCGACGCACGCCGGCCTGAGGGGGGCCGATGACGCCGGGCGAGGGGTTGAAAGGAGGTGGCAAGAAAACCCCTGGCAGAAGCGCACACGCGCCGGAGGCGTTCTTCGGCGATTTGTTGGTTGTTATACGTTGGAAGGAGGAAAAGGAGATGAGAACGCGGAAGAAGGGCTTCACATTGGTGGAGCTGATGATCGTGCTGGCGATTATCGCGATCGTCGCGGCATTCGCCATCCCGAACCTGATGAAGTCGAGGATGAGTGCCAACGAGACGGCGGCGGTCGGTTCGCTGCGGGCGATCATGTCGGCCGAGGCGACCTACATGAACCGCTACGGCATCTACGGCAGCCTCGCTCAGCTTCTGGCCGAGGACCTCATCGACAACTCGCTGGGAACGGGCAGGAAGTCTGGTTATCTCATTGGCGAGATCGTGACCGGCTTCGATTACTCGTACTGCTTCGCCGCCGCGCCCGTCGAGGACGACAAGAGCGGTGCGAAGGAGTACTGCGTGACCCAGAAGGGCACGCTCTACGAGGCCAACTTCGACTCCTCGGCCATGACCACCGCCTGCGGGACGACGTGGGTTCCCGGCTCGGGCACACCTCTCGTGCCCAGCACGTTCACCACGGCTCCTGAGGACGACACTACTAACTGGACGCCTATCAGCGAGTAGTTGCAGACGATGCGGTTCCAGGCCTGGGAGCTCATTGTTATCAAAGCGTGGCCCGGGGACCGCCGCGTCCCCGGGCCTCACGCCCGCAGGTCGTTGCCTCGTGGCGGGGCCCGCCGCTTCTGAGCGATGCGGCGGGGGCAAAAACCATCAGCACCACGACCGGTCTTTCCCACAATGCGAAGTCGACACAGTCGTCCGAGACCCCGAGCAAGTTTTGTTCATGCCCGGGGTGCATGTGCCGGGAACGCCCTCAGGCGCCGGGCGCAGCGCCGGCGTGAAACAGGTGAAAAAGATGCTAATCTCTGGGGGGGCGCTTCCGATAACAATTGATGGGTGTCGAGCCTGCGGCAAGGCAGCCCCGCGCCGGATTTGCGGACACATCGCAGGTTCGCGAACGGCTCTTGACAACGGCAAGTCCGAATCTTGGCGTCCGACGCACACCGGCCTCAGGGGGCCGATGGCGCCGGGCGAGGGGCGGAAAGGAGGCGACGGAAAGACCCCTGCAGAAACGCACACGTGCCGGAGGCGTTCTCCGGCGATCTGTTGGTTGTTACACTTGGAAGGAGGAAAAGGAGATGAAAACACGGAAACGAGGCTTCACATTGGTGGAGTTGATGATCGTGCTGGCGATTATCGCGATCGTCGCGGCATTCGCCATCCCCAACCTGATGAAGTCGAGGATGAGTGCCAACGAGACGGCGGCGGTCGGTTCGCTCCGGACAATCATGTCGGCCGAGGCGACCTACATGAACCGCTACGGCATCTACGGCAGCCTCGCTCAGCTTCTGGCCGAGGACCTCATCGACAACTCGCTGGGAACGGGCAAGAAGTCCGGCTATCTCGTCGGCGAGATCGCGACCGGCTTCAACTACGCGTACTGCTTCGCCGCCGCGCCGGTCGAAGACGACAGGAGCGGTGCGAAGGAGTACTGCGTGACCCAAATGGGCACGATCTACGAGGCCAACTTCGACTCCTCGGCAATGAGCACCGCCTGCGGGACGACGTGGGTTCCCGGCTCGGACGACGTGCCCAGCACGTTCACAACGTCTCCCGAGGACGACACTACTAACTGGACGCCTATCAGCGAGTAGTTGCAGACGATGCGGTTCCAGGCCTGGGAGCTCATTGTTATCAAAGGGTGGCTCGGGGACAGGCAGCGTCCCCGAGCCGTCCTTTTGACCCGGGCGATTGGACGAGGTACCAAGACACAGGAGGTCTGACAATGCACAGGACACGAAGAAAAGGTTTCACCCTGGTCGAGCTGATGATCGTGCTCGCCATCATCGCCATCGTGGCCGCGTTCGCCATTCCGAACCTGATGAAGTCGAGGATGAGCGCGAACGAGACCGCCGCGATCGGCGCGCTCCGCACCATCATGGCCGCGGAGGGCACGTACATGAACCGCTACGGCGTGTACGCCACGTTGGCTGAGCTGTCGGCCGAGGGGCTGATTGACAGCTCGCTGGCCGGCGGCAAGAAGTCGGGCTACTTCTTCGGCCAGGTCGACGACGACACGTCCAACTACTCGTACTGCTTCGGCGCCTGCCCCGTCGAGGACGGCCGCAGCGGCGAGAAAGAGTACTGCGTCACCCAGCAGGGCACGATCTACGAGGCCGCGCTGGACAGCACGGCCGTCGATGCCGAAACCGGGACCAACTGGTCGAGCAGCGCGGACGTGCCGACCGAGTTCGTGATCAATCCCGAGGACAGCAGCAACTGGACGCCGATCAGCGAGTAAGCGATGCTCCGGCCGTTCGAGAAAAGCTCGGCGCGGCCCCGCCCGGTGCGCAGATGCCGCGGCGGGATGACGCTCGCCGAGCTTGCCGTCGCACTCGCGGTCCTCACGATCGCGGTCGGCTGCATGATCCAGGTGCTCAGCTCGGTCGGTACCGGCCAGGTGACGGTCTGGAACAAGCAGCAGGCACTGCGGACCGCGCAGGACGTCGCCGAAAACGTGCTCGGGTGCGAGGGCGACTGGCAAGCGGTGTGCGACGGGTACGACGCGAGGCCCGACGTCGACGTAGTGGTCGAGAACGGAGACGGCGACCCCGTCTCCGGCTGGTCCAAGATCACCGTTCACGTCAGGGCCGTTTCAGTGTCGGCCGCCGCGGCCGAAGAGGCGACGCTGGTCTTTGGCAGAACGAACTAGCAGATGAGGCGGGAGGGTGGCCTTGTACAGAACCCGATGGCACTCCCTCGCGGCCGCGCAGGCGCGTCGCGCGTTCACTTGCATCGAGATCACCATCAGTGTCGCGATCCTGGCGGTCGTGATGGGCATGTTCGTGGCCGCTTTCGAGAGCGGCTCGGATGCATTCATCACCGGCTGCGCCCGAGGCGTGCTGGCCGCGCGGCTCGCGGGCGCGCTGCAGGTGCTGGGGGCTGACCTGCAGGAGGCGGAGAGCAGCAAGATCACCGTCGACACCGCGGGCCTGCCCGAAGGGCAGTGTGTGATCGTGCTGCCGTCTGCGCGAGACGCCGACGGCGCATTTCAGGTCTCCGGCTCGTACCAGCCGTGCTGGCAGGCCGTTGTCTTGTATTGTCCCTACGTGACCGCGAAGGGCGTCAGCCAGCTGCGGAGGTACGTGTACTTCGACGACCGTTGTGAGTTTGTTTTTCCGTTCACGGTGGACGAGATTACCGCGGACGAGGTGACCCTTCGCGACGCGCTGGACCACCTGGTGGTGGTGAACCGGGAGAACGGGAATGCGACGCTGGGGGCGGGGCGCGAATTCACGGCCCTTTGCCCGGGGTTCACGGGCCTGGAGGTCGCACAGGGCACACCGGCCAGGGTGACTCTCAGGGCCAGTTGCCTCACGCGGAAGAACTTCAGCCTGGATGCCGAGGTGACGCGCGATGTGGCACACCGGAACTAGCCGGACGACGGTGATCGCCGACGGCCGCCGCGGGGTGGCGCTGCCGGTCGTCACGATGCTGGTTGCTGTCTTGGTCGTTCTGTGCCTGACCGCCGTCGGCTATCTGATCGGCGCGCTCAGCGCCGGGCGCGATTCGGAGGCCGAAGCCCGTGCAGCGTACGTGGCCCAACTGGGCCGCGCCGACGCCTTCGCCTACGTCGTCCGGAACTCGGACGGCCCCTGGGCAGGGCGCTCCCTGACGACCGTCCTCGACGACGCCGGCGTGGCCGCCGGCCAGTACTATTACACGATCACCGACCTGACCATGCCGGACGAAAACCAGCGCTGCCTCGTGCAGGTCCATGCGTATTGGCCCAGTGAGGCGGACGCCTCGGCCGAGGGGCGGCTCAGGTTCTGGATGGAGAAAGACGCCGGGACCTGGGACACGGTCGCGTGGACTTCGAGGGCCAGCTCGGGCGCCGAGCCCAACACGCCCAAGCCCGGCCTGACCTTTGTCGAAAGGCGGGCCAGCCAGGATGACGACTGCAAGTTCCGGGTGCGGAACGACACCGGGAATGGCATCCGCGTCACCCACGTGAACGCGACGTGGAGCTCGCCGGCCGCCTATTACGAGGACGTCACGTTCAAGGTGGTGGACGGCGAAGATTACGCCGAGGTCTGGCTCCACAGCGAGCACGATGGCGCCCGGATGTGGAGCGGCGGCACGGCAATGTTCAACGAGCCCGGCGGGGCTCTGGTGCCGGCAGGCAGTACCATGGAGATCGAGTTCAAGAGATTCCGGGAGAATAGAACGGGCGATGGCGGCGCGGACAAAGACGTGCACAATACCATCTTCACCGTAGAGGTTTGGGCTGCGCCCGACCGGTACATTTCTTTTACCGTGCCGCCTGAACCGTAGTCCGACCCGCCCGGGCCGGTTTGCCGCGCCGGACGCCCCAATCCTCGGCCCCGCAGGAACTTGGCGGGCTTTTTGAGCCGAACGGGTTAATATTCGGCCCTGCCGTGCCGATACTGACGGTGGAGGCGAGACGCAGCGCCTCGGTCTGTAAAGTGATATGTGACCGCCGAGACCGCGGCGTCCCGGCGCCGGGTTCTCTTCTGGATGGCAAAGGACGGCGGGGCCTGGGAAATTACCGGATGGGCGCTCGAGCGCGTCCCTGTGGGCGGCTGAAGCATGATCGAGAAGATCCGAGACTTGCTGCCTCGAAAAAAAGTGACGCCGGAAGCCCTCGGTATTCACGTGGGCCGCGACACGCTCACGATTGTTCGGGTGGCCAAGTTGCCGGGCAAGATCGAGGTGCGCCAGCTTTCCAGCGAGCCGCTTCCGCGCCTGCCCACCATATGGCCCCGAGACCTCGTGGCGGAGGCGCTGCGCGCGGCGAGAAAAACCATCGACCTGAAGGCCGAAGAGGCGAGGATAACGCTCGCCAGCGACCTCGCCCCGAGCCACTTCCTCGTCATGCCGCCAATGAAGGGCGAGCAGTTGAAGGACGCTCTCAAGCTTCAAATCCAGAACAAGAGCGACAACGCGGCCTCGGATCTGAGCTATCAGTTCCATGTCCTCGAGAAGCGCCGCGAGCGCTGCCGGGTCTTTGTCCCCAGCATCCCGACCGAAAAGCTCCGGCAAATCCTCGGTTCGTTCCTCGATGTGAACTGCCAGATCGACTTGATGGAGGTCGAGGGCGTGTCATTCGCGAACCTGCTGGCTCACGCCCAGATGTCGGAGAACGCGCCGATCGCCGTGCTCCTCATCGGCCGAAGTTGGGGCGAGATATTCATTTTCCGGCGGGGCAAAATCGTCCTGTCGCGCCCGGTCAGCAAGCCGGACACCGATGCCGGTTCGACCGATGGCGCCACGTCAGCCGGCGCCGCGGCTGTCGAACTGGACCTCAATGACGACGGCGGGGAGATGGACGCGACGCACTTGGGGCACCTCGTGAGAGAGACCAACAAGACGCTGGATTACTTCGAGATCGAGCTTCTGTCGCCGGCCGTCGAGCACCTGTTCGTGGCCGGGAAAGGCTCTGATGCACCCGGACTGACGGGGTTCCTGCAGGAACAGCTCAACCTGCACGTGAGCGCGCTTGACACCGGCGACGGGATAGAGGACACGACGGGCGAGTTCGAGCCGGTCCTTCACGGCCTCGCGGTCGCCGCGGCAATGGGAGGAAGCGCCGAATGAGAATCAATCTCATCCCGGATGAACTTCGTCCCACAAGGGCGAGCCCGGTTCCGTACATGCCGCTCGCGGGCCTGGTCGCCATCAGCCTGATCTGGGTCGTCACGCAGTTTGCCGTGTCATCGAGCGTACGCGGCAAGACCCTCGGTTACAAGAAAGAGCTGGAGCGGCTCTTCGTGCAATTGAAGGCCTACAAGGGGCTGCCCGAGCGGATGACGCGCGCGGAGGGCGAGCGCGACACGCTGAAGCTGAAGGCGGCCGCCGTCACCGCGCTCACGAACACCGGGTTCGTCTGCACGCGCGTGTTGGAGGCGCTCGCGGCGGCCGCCTCCGAGGAACTCAGGCTTACATCGGTGTCCATCGACTTCGACCAGGGTGTGGCAACGCTCAAGGGCTACGGCAGCGAGGAGAACGCGAACATCGAGGTGGCCTCGTTCGTTCGGGCGCTGAACAGGAACAAGGCCATCCTTGCGACTTTTCGCGGAGCCGAGCTGAACTACTGTAACAGCAGCCAGCGCGGCCAGACCCTTATCAAGGAGTTCGCAGTGTCCATGAGGTTCCGGGCGGACCGCCTGAGACAGATGCTCGAGGGCGGCGCGGAAAAGGCCAATGGCTAGAAAAACCGTCATAAGGCACAGGGACACCGTGATCTCGGGCAGCCTTGCCGCGCTCGTCATCGCCGGAGTGGTCCTGGTGCAGGTGATGTGCATTATGCCCGTTTCGGCCGTCGTAAAGCGCCACGAGGAAAAAGTGGACGAGGCCGTGAAGCAGCTCGAAGACAACAGCAAGAAGCGGCGCGAGGCCGAGAAGATCGAGAAGCGAAATGCCGATCTGAAGGCGCTCCTCGCCGCGTTCGACAAGCGCGTCCCCAGCAAGGGCGAGGTCGCCGCGCTCTTCGCCGAGGTGGTCCGGTCGGCCAGCCTGAACGACCTCAAGATACTCCAGACCCAGCCGGGAGAAATGACCGTGCTCGGCCAGGGCCTCTACCGCTTCCCGTACGACCTGAGCCTCGAGGGGAAGTACCACGACATCGCGCGCTTCATCTGCGGCGTAGAGGCGCACGCCAGCTTCATGCAGGTGCACCGTGTGAACCTCACCGAAACCTCGAAGGCGGGAGGTGTCCGCGTCAACGTGCTGATTTACCTCTACGGTTCGGCCAGTCCGACGAGGGAGGAAAAGGCCGAGCCGCCTTCCACCTGAGCCCGGCGCGGGCGCCGGCGGCCCGCCCATACGGGCGCCCGGCGAAATCCCTTTGCGATGGCCGCCGTCGGACAAATGTATACATGCGGTACGCAACTTGCCAGGCTGAAGTGATGTCGTAACACCCTGCGCCCACGCGCCCTACGGGGCAGGCCGCCCGAGCACGGCATCGTTACGATACACTCCGGCGCGCGAATGTCCGAAGCTCCGGCAACAAGCATCCCCGCGAAACCCAGCTCTTTATCTCTTTGACCCTCCAACACATATGAGGCGCAACGCAACGTCGTCGGGCTGACGGCGCCGCGTTTGGCACGCTTATTGCTTTCGCGTAACCACGCTGGCACTGCAACACGAGAGAGCACCATGAGCGACCAGAGCAGCAGACACACGCGCGGATACCGCAAGTCAACCGGGAGAACGGCACACCGGCGCCCGTCCGGCGCCCCCGTCTTCGAGCTGCTCGAACCGAGGGTGCTTCTCTCCTCGGCCGACCTTCTGACGCTCGGACTTGGGGCCGGAGGGGCGGACGAGTCAACGCAGGCGGACGCGCCGGAGCCCGGCGGCCACCTTGCCATACACGCCTCCGTCGCCGATGACGGCGAGAGCGCGGGCGGCGCGCTCGGCGCCTTCGCGGCCGACGTCCCGGACCTCACGCCTCCGAGCGCCGAGCTTCTCGCGACCGACGTCACGGAGCCGGGGGCCACCGGCTACACCTTCCAGGTCGTCTTTGCCGACGACGAGGCCGTCGACGTGACGGACCTGCACGGGAACGAGGTGTGGGTCACCGGCCCGAACGGCTACAGCCAACACGCGACGTTGGTCGGTGTCGACGTGGACACGGCCGATCGGCCCATCCCCAACCTCCGCCTGTGGGAGCAGAACATGCTGTCCTATGGCGCCGTCCACGGCGACCTGACGAAAGAATACAACAGTGTATGGGGCGGCTACCCCTACTACTACGACGGGATGTGGGCCTCCTACCAGATTGCTGATTACACGGGCGACCCCGCATGGGCCGCGTCCGCCGTCAATGTGATGGAATACTACAAGCAGTACGTCCTCAAAGCCAACGGTGCGGTCGGCTACCGCGTCTTCCCGCACGGTCTGTACGAGGACTTCCTTCGCACCGGTAACGAGGAGTCGAAGCGTGCGGTTCTGGTGCTCGCTGCGGAGTCTGCCTATGCCTATAAGGGCGGCGGCGCGCTGTTCACGCGCAGCCGGGAAACCGCTTACATCATGCAGGCGTATATGTACGCCGAAAAACTCGGCGTCCCCAATGCAAAGCTGCCTGTGGCTCTGGAGTTTGCCCTGGGCCACATGGACCAGTGGTTCGTCTCCAAGACGGCGACGTTTATGCAGCCGTTCATGGTGGGCCTGACGGCTCATGCGCTCATAGAGTACGACCAGATGTACGGCGACGAGCGCATACAGCCGCTGCTCGAGAAGGCTGCGGACTGGCTCTGGGACAACGCCTGGGTCGAGGCGGATCAGAGCTTCTACTACCAGAGCAACCATGAACGAGCACCTTGTACGGCTTACGACGAGCAGCTCTCGGATACCAAGTTCAAGTATTTCAAACTTGAGGACGTCCAGGCTCCTGAAGGGTTCGAGTTCACGACTGGAATGGTTCTTCAAGAGCAGGGCGGCGGCTGGACGGCAACCGTCATCCCCAGGATAAGCACGGACTCCCTTAGCACTATAGATGTAGAGGTTACATCTGGAACGCCGAAAGCCGGTGAGATCGTACAGAATGCCGATGGGACAATGACCGCCAGCCTCGTGGCGGTATCCTCTCTCGATTGGCGGCATAGAGGAGCGCCGGATTTGAACATGCTCATCGCTCCGATGTACGCATGGCTGTTCAAGCAGACAGGCCGGGCGAAGTATCTCTTTCGGGGTGACGCAATCTTCGCAGGCGGCGTTGATGGTGCATACCTGACCGGCGGAAAGCAGTTCACACAGAGCTACCGCTTGTCGTTCAACTACGTCCAGTGGCGGCAGGCCGCACAGTCGAAAGTGGCCGCGGCCTCGCCACAGATTACGGCCCTCTCGGCGTCCATCCCCGGCACCCTGTGGACCGTCACCTACAGCATCACCGCTCCCGGCGGGACCTGGGATTACGCGGACAACGGAACATACACGGTTTCGCTCCCCGCCGGCCGGGCAAGCGGCGCGAGCGGCAACCTCGCCCGGCCGGGCGAACTGGGAACTTTCGACGCCGCGCTGCCCCGGCCGTGGCGCCTGATCGGCCGGTTCGGAACACTCGACGGCCGGAGCGGCGTGCGCCTCACGCTGCCCGCGTCGAACGGCGCCCCCGTCACATTCTCGCTCAAGGGCAGCGGCTGCGGACTGGTCGAGAGCGACTCGGAGTTCGAGCGCATCACGCTCGTCGGCACGAATGGCCGCTCGGCGCTCAAGGTGACCTCGAACGCCGTAACACCCGAGTTCAGCGACATCGTCGTCGACGGCTCGATCCGGTCGCTTCGCCTGAAGGGCGTCAACCTGACGGGGAACATCGACGTCAACGGCACGCTCCGCTCCCTGACCGCAAACAACGTGGCCGGCCCGGGCACCATCACCATAGGCTCCGCAAGCGCCGATGAAGACTCGGTGACGCTCCGGCTGAACCACGTGACGGACATGAGCGTGGACTCGGCGATGCCGATCCGCAGGATCATCGTGGGCGGCTGGACGGATGGTGACGGCATCGCGGACAATGTCGCCGCTCCGTCGATCGGCCGGCTTCAAGTCCGGGCGGCGCGGCGCAGCGCCATTGCTGCCCGTTCCGGCGCGTTCGACGCCGGGCTCGAGTTGACCGGCAGCGGGACGGTCCTCGGCGGGGCCCGCATCGCGAACGGCCTGAACAACGCCGTCTGGAACATCAGCGGCAGCGTCGGCAAGGTCGCCGTCGGCGGCGATATCGAGAACTGGACGATGACCGTCGGCTCGAACGTCGGCGCGCTTCAACTCGGGAACGTGATCAGCGCCGGCGTCGAGGTCGGCGGGAGTATCGGCAAGGCTGTGGTCGCACAGTGGACCGACTGGACCCTGCTGGTCGCGAACGCCGGCTCGGCGGGCGCCGAGAGCGATGAGCACTCGGCGAGTTGCATGGTGGAGACGATGGGATTCGAACCCACGACCTCGTGATTGCGAACCACGCGCTCTCCCAACTGAGCTACGTCCCCAACACAGGTTGTCAATGGCTACAGCTTATCAGGGGACGCGCAAAAAGTCAACGCCGGAGGACGTTGACAAGGCAGCGCAGGCTGCCGAAGTGTTTGTACGTGTTCGTGCAGTCGACGCGCCGCACCTCGAACCCCAGCTCCTCCCAGGCCGATGCGGCCGCGCCGTTCAGTTCGTCTGCGCCTTCGTAGACGGGCATGTACACCACGCGCTTCCCCGCGCGGTCGTCGAGGATAACGTTCAAGTACGTCAGGTACGTGCGGCCGTCGCGGCCGGGCACGACGGGCATGCGGATCACCCGGTATCCCGCGGCCGCGCACGAGCCGGCGGCCGCGTCGAACTGCCGCTGTGTCTCCTCCGAGAAATCCGGATCTTCGATCGGCCGCTGCTCGCCGGCACTGAGCAATCTCTTCGCCAGCGACGGATCGCCGACGACGGCCGTCCGGCCGCCGGCCGGCATCATGAACATGCCCGCGTGATGGCGCGGCGCGTCCGACAGCAGGACGACGCGGCGCCGCACCGTGCGGGCGAGCGCCCGGCGGAGTTCGTCGACCGACGACACCGTGACGCCGACATTGCGGCGGGCGACACGGGGCGTCACGAACACGGCCTCGGCGTCCGCGACGAAATCGCCGCCGTCGAAGATCAGCGGGCTGCGGTCCGAGATCACCGACTCGGGCAGCGCGGACCCGAGATCATCACCGATGCCGCTGTCGCCCGCGCGCTCCGGCCAGATCGCTGCTGCGTCCTCCGAGAGCGGCGAGATCACCACCGCCGGCCCCCCGGCCCAGGCCGGAGTCATCGCGAGCCAACGATCCCTGGACCAGCACGTCATCGCATGGCCGGTGCACACCGCGACCAGCCGGCAGGACACGCGCCCCACCCGCGAGCGGAGGTCGTCGAACGCATCGTCGTCGGGACACACGACAATCACCGTGACGTCCGCTGGCAATGCCCGGAGGAACCGGCGGTACGCCGTCTCCACGATCCCCGCGGCCTCGGGCACGTATTGTATGACGAGCTCGCGGATCGCGCCGTCGCAGTCGGATAGGATCGGGCCATGCGCCGGCGTCTTGCGCTCGGCCGCGAGCGGCGCGTGCCGGCCGTCGGCGATGACGAACACCGTCGCGGCCAGCACGCCCACCAGCGCTCCCAGTCTCACCCGCCAATCCTTCACGGCCCGCTCCCGGTCAACAGGTTATCGGCGTGCGACCTCACGCGTGTCGAGCCGCGCCGCCGGCCGGCCAATCCGCCCCGCCCCGCCGCTCTTGAGCAGCGCGATGATGCCCGCGCCGGGAACTGCGACGGTCTTGCCGCCCGCCTTCATGCTGAACGAGATGACGGCGCCCTTGCCGACCGCCTTGTTCGTCGGCAGCTCGTACGTCCGCGTCTCGTTCGGCCTCAGCGAGATGTAACATCCGTCGGACCAGATGCTCTCGGGCCGGGCGGGCATCCGCGAGGCCCGCGAAGCGAACGACATCGAGGTCATGTAGATCGTCGCCTGCAATTCCACCGGCTGGTCCTGAGTGTTCACCGCGGTCACCTTGACCACCGGCTTATTGCCCGGCTTGCTCGACTCGGGGTCCACTTGCGCGGTCAGCTCGACGCCGTTGACCGTCAGTGTTCCCGGAGCTGTCGCCTTCGTCTTCGGCTCGACCGCGATCGCGCTCGGCACGGTTTGCGCAAGTATGAGCACAATCGCCATCGTGACCAGGGCCGCCGCCCCGACCACGCCCAAATCATTCGTCCTCATTTTCCCACTCCTTTCTGTCTTGCGGGCCACGCGCCCGCCGGTTGGCCGGAAACCGCCTCAACGCCTCTGTATGAATATAACGCATTATGGGGCAAGGTGTTGTAACGCGGCTGCAAGCGGGTTGTAAGACATGTGTCACGTGGTCAGCCGGGGCGGCGCGGCGGCCGCGACGCGAACGCCGCCGACTTTCCGCCGATGAAGTGAGACGAAAGGTATTGCACGCGTCGCAGATTTCGATAGAATGTGCAGTAAAGGGGTCGAGCAAGGCCGCCGTCACAAGCCGTAAGGAGGGTCGCACAGGCAGATGATCGAAGTGAATGAACTGCGAAAGGCGTTCGGGCCTATCCTCGCGGTCGACGGCGTCTCATTTGCCGCCGGCCGCGGCGACGTATTGGGGTTCCTCGGGCCGAACGGCGCGGGCAAGTCGACCACGATGAGAATGCTGAGCTGCTTCCTGCCGCCCGACGGCGGGACGGCGGTGATCTGCGGCAGCGACATCGTCGCGGAATCGGTCGCCGTGCGCCGCAACGTCGGCTACCTCGCCGAGAACGTACCGGCCTATGACGAGATGACGACCGAGGCGTTCCTGAAGTTCGTCTGCGACGCGCGCTCCATCTCGGGCAAGGCGCGGACCGACGCGATCGGCAACATGGCCGACTCGTGCGCGCTCCACGGCGTCATGCACCAGCCGATCGGCACGCTCTCGAAGGGATACCGCCGCCGCGTCGGCCTCGCACAGGCGCTCATCCACGACCCGCCCGTCCTCATCCTCGACGAGCCGACCGACGGGCTCGACCCGAACCAGAAGTTCGAGATCCGGCAGCTCATCAAGCGGCTCGCCGCAGAAAAATGCATCGTCGTCTCGACCCACATACTCGAGGAGGTCGACGCGATCTGCAACCGGATGATCATCATCGACCGCGGCCGGATCAAGGTCGACTCGACGCCCGACAAACTTCGCGAGGAGGTCGGCGGGAGCCTCGAGGAGATCTTCCGAAAGCTGACCACGCAGCCCGAGGCGGAAATGGCGGGCGTGGCGGGAGGCGCCCGATGAACGGTTTTGTCAGCGTCTTCAAGCGCGAGCTAAAAAGCTACTTCTCGACGCCGCTCGCCTACGTCTTCCTCGTCATCTTTCTCTTCTTCAGCAGCTTCATCCCGTTCCAGAAGGGCTTCTTCGACATGCGGCAGGCGTCGATGCAGCTCTTCTTCGAGAACATGCCGCTGCTCTTCATCTTCCTCGTGCCCGCGATGGCCATGCGGCTCTGGGCGGAAGAGCGGCGCAGCAACTCGGTCGAGCTGCTATTCACGCTGCCCATCACGATTCCGCAGGCCGTCCTGGCGAAGTTCTTCGCCGCGTGGACCGTGCTGGCGCTCGCGCTCGTGCTCACGTGCCCGATGGTGTTCACGGTCTGTTATCTTGGCGACCCGGATTGGGGGGCGATCGTCACGGGCTACGCCGGTTCGCTCCTGCTCGCGGGCGCCTACCTGGCGATCGGCAGCTTCTTCTCGAGCCTCTCGCGGAACCAGGTGATCGCGTTCGTGCTCGCCGTCGTCGCCTGCGCAAGCTTCTTCTTCGTGGGCAGCCCGGCCGTGCTGGACACGCTTTCGATGCTCTGGTTCGTGCCTGCGGGGATGGTGACCGCGCTGGAGACGCTGAGCGTCCGGCTCCGGTTCGAGTCGATCCAGCGCGGCATGCTTCAGCTCCAGGATGTCGCGTTCTTTGTGCTGCTGGCCGCAGGCTGGCTCTGGGCAAACATGATCGCTCTCAAGGAAAGGATGGCCGCCGGATGAGAACGCTTCGAGTCGCCCTGGCCGTCGTCTGCATTCTGGTGATCGCGCTGTCCGCCGTGTTGATCGTGCAGAAGATTGCCGGGCGCGCCAGGGTCGACCTGACACAGCACGGGCTCTACACCCTCTCCGACGGGACGCGGAACGTCGTCGGCAAGCTCAACCAGACGGTGAAGCTGAAGCTGTTCTACTCGCGAACGGCTGCGATGAAGGGCCCCGATCAGATCCGCTTCTACAACAACTATTACCTCTACGTGCGGGCGCTGCTCGAGGAGTACGTCGGCCTGTCCGGCGGCAGGCTGACGCTCGAGATCATCGATCCCCGCCGCTTCAGCGACGAGGAAGAGGAAGCCATCGGCCACGAGCTCAGGCAGTTCCCGCTGTCGGAGAACGAGAGTTTCTTCTTCGGGCTCGTCGTGCAGACCGAGCTGGGCAAGGCGGAGTCGATTCCGTTCTTCGAGCCGAACCGCCAGGAGTTCGTCGAGTACGACGTGTCCAAGCTCATCGCGACCGTGGTGCGGCGCGAGAAGACGAAGATCGGCGTGCTTTCGTCGCTGCCCGTCGCCGGGGAAGAAATGTCGCCGTACATGATGCAGATGATGAGAATGCAGGGCCGCCAGCCGCCCGCGCCGTGGCACATCGTGCAACATCTGCAGCAGGAGTACGAGGTCGTCCCGGTGAAGAAGGACGCGGCGTCGATCGATGCCGACGTCGACTTCCTGATGGTCGTTCATCCGAAGGAGATGGGCGAGAAGATGCTCTACGCGATCGACCAGTTCGTGATGAAAGGCGGGAAGCTGCTCGTCTTCGTCGATCCGCATTGCCTCGCCGACCAGCCGATGCAGGACCCGTCGAACCCCATGGCGCGGCTCCAGCACAAGGCGGCGTCCGGCCTCGGCGGCCTGCTCAAGGGCTGGGGCGTCGAGATGGACGAGGGCGTCATCGCGGCGGACCGCGGGCTCGCCGTTGCCATTCGGCAGCGCGACGGCATCGCGCGGCTGGCGACGTACATGGCGCTCGACGGCCGGTGCGTGAACGAGGACGAGGTCGTCACCGCCAAGCTCCACGACCTGCGGATGCTGTTCCCCGGCGTGCTCAAGAAGGTGAAGGGCGCGGCGGCGACCGTCACGCCGCTCCTCACGACGACCGAGGGCGGAAGCACCTGGAAGCCGAAGAGCCCGTTCGAGCTGCAGGCGCCCGATGCCGTGGCCATCAACCGCGCCGTGAAGCCCGCCGGCAAGCTCATGCTCGCCTGCCGCATCTCCGGCAAGCTGAAGACCAACTTCCCGGATGGCATCCAGGCCGCCGAGGACGCGGACGAGAAAGGCGAGAAAGCCGAGGACGAGGACGAGCACGAGAAAGGCGAGGACAAAGGCGAGAAAACCGAGGACGAGGACGAGGAGGCGGAGGAGAAAGGCGAGTCCGGCGGCAAGAAGGCCGGTGATAACAAGGAGCCCGGCGGCAAGGAGGCAAAGGCCGACGAGAAGCCCGAGCCCGAGGTCCTGAAGGAAGCCTCGCCGGATGCCGTTGTCATCGTCTTTGCCGACGTGGACATGATCACGGACATGGTCGCCTACGAACAGTCGTTCTTCGGCACGGCGATGGCCGGCGACAATGCCTCGGCCGTTCTCAATGCGATCGAGTTCCTCGGCGGAACGGGCGACCTGATCGCCATCCGCTCGCGCGGCCGCGTCAACCGGCCGTTCGTCGTCGTCGACAAGATCGAGGCCGAAGCGGAGAAGGCGACCGCGAAGGAGGTCGAGAAGCTCAACAAGAAGATCGACGAGTTCGAAGCCGAGCTCCGGGAACTCGGCGCCCGCGTGGATGAGAAGAACCTCAAACTCGTCCAGAGCGAGGCGGTCGTCAAATACAAGAAGCTCCAGGAAGACAAACGCCAGGCCGAGAAGGAGAAGCGGAAGCTCAGCGAGTACAAGCGCAACAAGATCGAGACACTCGCGCTTCGGCTCAAGGTGCTCAACATGCTCTTGGCGCCGGCGGCGGTGCTCGCCATCGCCATCGCACTGGCCGTCGTCCGGTACGTTCGGGCTAGATATTACACAGCGCAGAGGGCGTGAACGCTATGACCAACAGGCGATTGATCATCCTGGCGGCCGTTGCCGCGGCAATGGTGTTGATCACGGTGGTGTTGCACGTCGGCGTCGGCCGCCCCGAGAGCGACTTCGTCAGCGGATCACTGCTCATCCAGGGGCTCGACCCGGCGAACGTCCACAAGATCGTCATCAAGAGCGAGAAGGACAACGTGACGCTCGTCCGGCAGAAGGCCGGCGGCTTCGTCGTCGGCGAGAAGGACAACTATCCCGCGTCCACGAAGCCGATCAACGAGCTCATCTTCAAGTCGCTCGAGATCCGCTGCAAGGAGGAGGTCACCGAGAACCCCGACAACCACAAGGAGCTCGGCGTGGCCGAGGGCGCGAAGGACGCCGTCGCCGTCTCGTTCGTCGGCGCCGAAGGCAAGACACTCGTCGGCCTCATCAAGGGCAAGAGCGGCGAGGCCGGCGGAGTCTGCGTGCGCCTCGCCGGCAGCGATACCGTCTACGCCAGCGACGGCGACCTGTGGTTCAACACACAGCCGATGGACTACGTCGACAAGAGCCTCATCAAGGTCGACGCAGCCGACGTCGAGCGCGTCGAGGTGACGATCGGCAAAGACGCCTACGCAATCGCCCGCGATCCGAAGGCCAAGGACGACGCCAAGCCCGTGCTGGCGAACATCCCCGATGGCAAGCGGGCGAAGGAGCACGAGGTCAAGGACGTTTTCGGCGCGCTCGCCGGCCTCGAGATGAGCGGCGTCGCCGCCGCGGGCAAGACAAAGCTCACGTGGGACGCCACGTATGCCTGCCGCCTCAAGACCGGCCTGTCGTATGTCGTGCGGCTCGCCAAGGACGGCGACAAGCATTACGCGAAGCTCTCGGCAACCGGCCCCAAGCAGGAGCGCATCGAGATCGGCCGGACCGAATCGGACGAGGAGCTCAAGAAGAAGGAGGCCTTCCTGAAGGCGCTCGACACCGCGAGCGCGTTCGGCCCCAAACACGCCCCGTGGGTCTACGAGCTTTCGAGCTGGGAAGCGGGGAAGATGCGCAAGCCGCTCTCGGACCTCGTCGAGGATATCCCGAAGGAGACGACGCCGGAGGAGATCACCGCCAGCCACGTCCTGATCGCTTACAAGGGAGCCGAGCGCTCGGAAGCCAAGCGGACCAAGGCGGCGGCGAAGACGCTCGCCGAAACGGTCCTCAAGCTGGCGCAGTCGAAGGACGCCGATTTCGCCGCGCTCGCCCGCAAGTATTCCGACGGGCCCTCGAAGACAAAGGGCGGCGACCTCGGCGCGTTCAAGAAGGGCGCGATGGCGCCCGCGTTCGAAGAAACCGCCTTCAAGCTCGAGGCCGGCGAAATCTCCGGCATCGTCGAAACCCCCTTCGGCTTCCACATCATCAAGCGCACGAAGTGAGCCCTGCTGCAAGAACGGCGCCCATCGCGCGATCCCCTCGAAGAGGGAGCAACCTGATGCTGATCGACCGCGGCAAGCTCGGCTCGAGGAACCAGAACCGCTCGGCGGTCGTTTGTCAGAACGGGATCGTGTGCACGAGCCAGCCGCTGGCGACGCTCGCGGGCGTCGATATTCTGAAGGCGGGCGGGAGCGCCGTCGATGCCGCCGTCTGCGCGAACGCGATGCTGAGCGTGGTCGAGCCGATGAACTGCGGGCCCGGCGGTGACCTGTTCGCGATCGTCTGGGCCGAAGACGAGGGGAGGCTGCTCGGGCTGAACGCGAGCGGCCGTTCGCCGTACAACTGGAGCATCGACGACGCTCGCTCGCTCGGGCTGAAAGAAATCCCGGCCCTCGGTCCGCTCTCGTGGAGCGTGCCCGGGTGCGTCAGCGGATGGGCCGCGCTGCTCGAACGGCTGGGGCGGCTCGGCATGTCGCACGTCCTCTCGCCCGCCATTCACTACGCCCGCGAGGGCTTTCCGGTCTCGCCCATCATCGGCTGCTCGTGGGGCATCGACGCCGAGCAGCATCCGACGCTGGCGGCGGCGTACCTGCCGGCCGGCAAGCCGGTGGGGCCGGGCGACATCTTCCGCAACCCCGGCGTCGCGGCCGTCTTCGAGGCCATCGCACGCGGCGGCGCGGAGGCGTTTTATCAGGGCGAGATCGCCGAACGGATCGTCGCGTTCTCCGAGGCCCAAGGCGGACGGCTCGAGATGCGCGACTTCCGCGACCACGCCGCCGACTGGGTCGGCCCGGTCAGCGCGAGCTACCGCGGCTACGATGTCTGGGAGCTTCCGCCCAACGGCCAGGGCATCGCGGCGCTCGAGATGCTGAACATGCTCGAGCAGTTCGACATCGGCTCGCTCGAGCCGAACTCCGCCGAGCATCTGCATCTCTTCATCGAGGCGAAGAAACTCGCGTATGAGGACCGCGCGGTCTACTACGCCGACATGGACTTCGCGGACGTGCCGCTCGGGCAGCTCATCTCGAAGGAGTACGGAATCGAGCGGGCGAAGCTGATCGACCCGAGCCGCGCCGCGCAGGCCGTCGCGCCCGGCCGAATCTCCGGCTCGTCCGACACGGTTTACCTGACCGCCGCGGACGGCGACGGCAACATGTGCTCGCTCATCCAGAGCACCTACCACGGCTGGGGCTCGCACCTTGTCCCGGACGGGCTCGGCTTTGCGCTCCAGAACCGAGGTACAAGTTTCTCGCTCGATCCCGGCCACGTCAACCGGCTCGAGCCGCACAAGCGGCCGTTCCACACGATCATCCCCGCGTTCGTCACGAACGGCGGCCGGCCCGTCTTCTCGTTCGGCGTGATGGGCGGCGATCACCAGCCGCAGGGGCACGTGCAGGTCTTGATGAACATCATCGATTTCGGGATGTCGCCGCAGCAGGCGGGCGAGCAGCCGCGGATCCACCATTCAGGAAGCTCCGATCCCAACGGCCGCACGGCAACCGGCCCGGGCACGGTCATGCTCGAGCGCCACGTCCCCGGCGAGGTCAGGCGGAAGCTCATCGAAATGGGGCACGACGTCTCCCGGCCGGGCGGCGCGTTCGGCGGCTACCAGGGGATATGGCGGGAGGACGATCCGCTGCGCTACTCCGGCGGGTCCGATCCGCGCAAAGACGGCTGCGCGATCGGGTATTAGCACTATATGCTTATGCACGTGACTCCGAAGCACACAACATGTTGTAGGTGACAGTTGGCACCTGTGAGCCGATTCCGAGGAGTGTTTGGAACGCCGCCATCGGCGTCCGGCGGCGGTTGAACCTGAAAACGAA
>JBDREM010000044.1:0-6000 GCA_043819695.1 Planctomycetota bacterium | reverse complement strand
ACGGGCGGCCCGACGGCTTCTTTGTCCTAATCCTAATCATAATCGTAATCCTACTCGGCAGCGGGAGTTAGGAAATGGCGATTACGATTACGATTAGGATTACGATTAGGAGCGGAGGTCTGCGACACGGGCCGAGCCCCTTATGTTAGTACCATTGGGGGCAGGCGGGGGTCTGCGTCGGAGACCCGCCCCTGCATATGTGACCTCGTGCCGCCGCGGTACTTCGCTGAAGGGGCGACCGCACCTCCCACACAAGATTTGGAACGGTTACGGACGTCAAGGATCGCTCTTGAGCGCGGCGTCGACCGTTTGCTTGAGCTCGCGCACACGGTCTTCGAGAAACTTCGCGGCCCCTTCGTGGTCGAGCGCGGCCAGCTCGCCTTCCCAGAACCGGACCGGCTCGCCGAACGTGACGGTGATCTTCTTCCCGCGCGGGAACCGGTGGAACCGCGAGAGGCTCTCGAACGTGCCCTTCAAATATGTGGGGATGACGGGCGCCTTCAGCCCGCGGCATAGGGCGACGGCGCCGGGCTTGAACCGCCCGACCTCGCCGGTCTTCGTCCGCATGCCTTCGGGAAAAATGATGATGCCGCAGCCGGCCCTCAGCTTACGCGCGCACATCCTCAGGCCGCGCTTGTTCGCGCCGGTCCGGTCGAGCGGGATGCCGTTCGCGACCAGCCGCGCGGCGAGCGCGATGACGCGGTTGTCGAAGAAATAGTCCTTCGCGGCGGCCGAGCAGATACGGTTCACGCGTCTCCACGGCAGCGCGGCGAAGACCGCTATGTTGTCCAGGTTGCTCGTGTGGTTCGGCGTGATGACGCACGGCAGGTTGTCGAGAACGTTCTCGACGCCCGACGCGCTGATCCGGTGATACCATCGCATCGAAGCGCGGAGGAAGACGTGGAGCGCCAGCCTCGCGCCGCGCATGACGAAATTGTCGCGGACGAGATCGTAGGCCGTCGGCGGCGCGGCATACTCCCATTCCTCGGTGCCGGCGCCCTGCTCCGCGGGTTCGCGTCCGTTCTCGCTCATCGCACCCGCTCGAGCACGTCGTAGAAGTAGTTCATGAAGTGAAAGAATATCGGCGCCGTGAAGAGCACGCTGTCGAGCCGCTCGAGCAGCCCGCCGTGGCCCGGGATGAGCGAGCCGGTGTCCTCGATCTTGACGTCGCGCTTGATCATCGCCATCGCGAGGTCGCCGCACGTCCCGCCCACGCTCAGAAGGAACCCCAACAGGATCGTGTGCGTGACCGATATGCCGCAGAGCGCGAACCGGGCGGCGAACATCGCTCCGATGGTGAGAGCGATCGCTCCGAGCGCGCCCGCGACCGTCTTCCCCGGGCTCAGGTTCGGCGCCAGCGGGCGGCGCCCGATGCACGAGCCGACGAGGTACGCGCCGCCGTCGTTCACGGCCAGTGCGAAGAGGAATGCGAGGACGAGCTGGCGGCCGGCCGCCGCGTTCATGAGGAAGCCGAGATGGGCGAGGAACCAGCCGCAGTATATGACGCCCAGGACCGTCAGACAGGTCCGCTGGATCATCCCCTCGTACTTGTCGCGCATGATCGGCAAAACGAAGACGAGAAGTATGATGTACGCGGCCATCGCCGTGAACAGCCCGTACCAGTTGATGAACACGGGGACGTACGCCAGCAGTATGCCGGCGCGGGCAAGCCACATGTGGCCGCGCTCTTTCCACAGCCCGACGGCGCGTGAATACTCCTCGAAGGCGTAGAGCGACAGGAGCGCGAACGTGACTTGCATCCATACGACGCGCCCGAGCGCCATCGGAATGGTAACGACCGGCGCGATCAGGAACCACGCCGCGTACTTGACCCACATCGGCTTCACGGGTTCGCCGCGGCGCCTGCGGACGGGCGTCAGCGCGGCAAGCGGAATCGCAGCCGCGACAAGCGCCGCCCAGATCAGCAGCAGCATCCGCCATGCTTCTTCCGAAAGATTCACGCCCGACCTCCGGACCTCCGTGCCTGGCACGGGACCTCCGTGCCGACCTCCGCGACCTCCGGACCTCCGTGCCTGCCGACCTCCGTGCCCGACCTCCGTGCCTGGCACGGAGCTGCGCCACAACGTCTTTCGGTGCAGCGTGTTACAACAACGCGATTACTTTTGCCCCGCCGCTGGCCGATGGGCACCGCGGCGCCAGGCTCAGCGCCAGGCTCAGCGGCGGCCGTCAGTATGCTCCTTCAGCCGGCCCGATAAAGCGACGATTTCTTCGGCGCCCAGTCCGTCGGCTCGGGCGTCCTCCCGAATCCCGGCGCCGCCGAGCGCGGCGGCGATGCTCTGCTTCGACAGCTTCGGCCGCGCCATCAACCTCAACGCGCCGGCCGCGGTCTTGCGCCGCCCGCCGAACAAAGCCGAGACGACCGTCTTGAGCAGCGCGTAGTCCGTGATCGCGGCGGCACGACCCGCGTCGGGCACGACTCGAATGATCGACGACCCGACCTTGGGCACGGGCCAGAACACCGACGGGGCGAGGTCCTTCAGGCGCTTCACCTCAGCCTGTGCACGCAGGAGAACCGTCAGGACACCGTAGTCGCGCGAGCCCGGCTTCGCCAGCGTTCGCGCGGCAAACTCCTTCTGCACGGTCAGGATCATCCGCTCGGCGCGCGGCTCCATCTCGAGCAGCGAGACAAGCAGGTCGGAGCTGATGCAGTACGGCAGATTGCTGACGACCTTGAACGTGCGGCCCGGCGCCATCACGTCGCCGAGCGCACGCTGCACCTCGGGATTCAGCCGGCGGCGCTTGCCGTGTATGTCGCAGTTGAGCAGCCGCACGTTCTCGGCGCCGCCGACGTAGTCCGTGAGCATCTCGAAGAGGTCCGCATCGATCTCGACGGCAACGACGCGGGCGCCTGTTCCCGCGATGTGCTCGGTCAGCAGGCCGGTGCCGGCGCCGACCTCGAGCACAACGTCGCCGGCCGAGAGCTCGCCCGCGCGGCAGATGAAATCGAGTACGTTGTGGTCGACGAGGAAGTTCTGGCCGAGGAGCCGGTTGGCGCGCAGGCTGCGCTCCTTGAACATTCGGACGAGGTCGCGCTTCGTCTGGCGGCGTCTCAACGCGCGTCGGCCTCCTTGATGATCGTGATGATGTCGCGCAGGCAGGCGACCCGCATCTCGGGCGGGCCGCTGTCCCGCACGTCCGGATGATTGCGCACGATGTACGTCGGTATGCCGGCGGCCTCACCCGCCAGGCGATCGATCTCGAAGTCGCCGATGAAGATCGCCTCGTGCGGGCCGACGCCCATGCGCTCGAGGGCGGCCGTCAGCGGCTCGGGCGACGGCTTCGGCGGCGCGTCGTCGCGGGTGATGACGGCGTCGAACGTGATCCCGTGCTTGCGCGAGAAGGTCTCGACCGAGGTGCGCGAATTACGCGTGACGATGCCCGTCTTGATGCGCTCGGCGGCGATGAAGTCGAGCAGGTCGCGTGCTCCGTCGCTCAGCGTGCTGTTCGCGGCGGCCGCCTGCTCGCGGCGTTCGATCGCTTGCTCGGCGCGCCGCCGCTCGCCGCCGGGCATCCGCTTCAGGGCGCCGAGTACGTCGCCCTCGGGCACGCCGATGTCGGCCCGCATCGCGGCGAAATCGATCGCCGGCACGGTGAGCGTGCCGTCGAGGTCGAAGACGACGCCGCGGATGGGGTGGGGCTGCGCGGGGCTCATGCGTTGAATTGGCCTCGGCCGAGGATATCGTGCAGGAGGATGATGCCCGCGGGCCGCCCCTTGACGTCGACGATGAGGAGCGAGGTGATGCCCTTCAGCTCCATCATTCGGAGTGCGTCGGCGGCCGGTGCGTCCGCATCGATGCACTTCGGGTTCGGTGTCATGACCTTGCTGACCGGCTGGCCGAGCAGGCGGCCGCGGTGCGTGCTGAGCAGCATCCGGCGGAGGTCGCCGTCGGTGACGATGCCGACGAGCGTCCTGTCGTTGGCGACGACGGCGGCGACGCCGAGGTTGTCGCGCTCGGTCATCTCGCGGAGCGTGTCGGCCACGGTCGCGGTCTCGGCGACGGCGGGGACGCTCTTGCCGGTGCGCATGAGGTCGGCGACGCGGAGCTTAAGGCGCTGGCCGAGCTGCCCGCCGGGATGCCGCGCCGCGTAGTCCTCTTCCGTGAAGTGTTTCGCGGACGCGAGCGCCATTGCGAGCGCGTCGCCGAACGCGAGCAGCGCCGTCGAGCTGGCCGTCGGGGCGAGGCCGAGCGGGCAGGCCTCGCGCTTGACGCCCACGTCGACGACGCGGTCGGCCTCGCGGGCGAGCGTCGATGAGATGTTGCCTGTGAGGGCGACGACCTTCGCGCCGAGCGGCCGCGCGGCGTGGATCACGTTTATGAGCTCGGCCGATTCGCCGCTGTTCGAGAGGCACAAGAGCACGTCGCCCTTGCTGACGACGCCAAGGTCGCCGTGCAGCGCGTTCAGCGGATCGAGGAAGACCGCGGGCGTGCCGGTGCTCGAGAGGGTCGCGGCGATTTTCGCGCCGATCAGACCGGACTTGCCGACGCCGGACACGACGACCTTGCCGCGGAGCTTCGACAACATCCGGACGAGCTTCGTGAAATCGTCGTTCAGCCGCCGGCCGAGGTCGAGGATGGACTCCGCCTCGATTTTGAGGACTTGCCGGGCGCCCCTGATGAGCGCGCGGCCCGCATCGGATTTCTTCGCCATTGGGGGCCTCCTGGTGACGGGTATCAGGATATAGTTTTGGCCGCACGGTTGCAAGGTGCTGGCCGCGGTGTGGCGGCGGCGTGAAACGGCGCTTGATAACCGGCGCGGCGAAGCATATGCTGAAAGCGGGCCACTCGTGAACCGGGGGATTGTGATGAGCGACGAACACGCCGAGCAGCCGATGTGCCCGAGGTGCGGGGCGTATGTGGACCCGGCCGTCGAGTACGGCCGCTATTCGACGCTCTGCCCGGGTTGCAAGAAGGTAACGCTCGAGAACGAGTTCCTCACGTATGCCGCGCTGGGGGAACCCTCGGAGCCGCCGGACGGCTGCCGCGTCGGGCTCTCGCCGGATCTCGCCGGTGCCGCCGTGTTCCACGTGCCGAGGATCGGCATTACGGGCGTGCACTACGCCCCGCTGATTTATGCCGTCCTGTGGACGTTCACGTTGGTCTGCGCGGTGGTCTCGGCGTACAATCTCGGCGGCCTGTTCATCCTGCCGGCCGCTTTCCTTTGCCTGCCGACGCTCAGCATTGTTGTGGGCGCTGCCGGCTCGCTGCTCGAGACGCAGGAGATCGGCGTCAGCGGCGATGAGATCACGGTGACGAAGAGGGGCATCTTTTCGCTGCGGGGGACGATGGCGATCGGCGATATCGAGCTGATATCCGTGCACGGCGCGCCGCCGCTCAATCCGCTGAATCCGGGCCGCTTCCTGCTGCATACGCCCGAGACCGCGAACGAGTTCGGCCTGGTCCCGGTGCCGACGATCAAGCTCACTCATAAGGTGATCCGCTTCGGGGAGTTCCTCTCGGACGCCGAGAAGACGTGGCTCGTGCGCGAGTTGAAGTCGGCCGTGCTGAGAAAAACGGGGAGGCGCGTCTAAGGGCAATACCAGGAACTTAGGAATCACCTTGCCGCAGAGACGACAGAGGGATCGCCGTCTTCTTTATCCTAATCCTAATCGCAATCGTAATCGTAATCGTAATCCGCCTCGGCAGCGGAGGTTACGAAACAGCGATTAGGAGTAAGATTACGAGTAACACTTCAGCTAAGTGAAGTGGTCGGCACACCGTCGTAGCACGGCCTTCCAGGCCGTGGAATCACGGGCAGGATGCCCGTGCTACGAGAGCGGCGCAGCGCCGGCCTACCGAAGCGATTCTGCTTGTTCATTTGGCTGAAGTGTTACGATTACCTGGTGTCCTACAATTGTCTCAACCCATTGGGCCACATGCCTGCCCTGGGGTGTCGGCTTCGCCGCTCTCATGACCGATGAACCCAATTTCTGACGACGGATTGGCCTCTTTGGCGGCCGTTCTTTGCAGGGGCGATGTG
>JBDREM010000043.1:0-8517 GCA_043819695.1 Planctomycetota bacterium | reverse complement strand
GCGATGAATTTCTCGCCGGCGATGTTCGACGAGTTCATCAGGCCGTACGACCAGCGGCTGCTCGACGAGTTCGGCGGCGGCGCGATCCATTTCTGCGGCCGGGGCGACCACTACATCGAGAGCATGTGCCGGATGCGGGGGATGCACGCGATCGCGATGTCTCAGCCCGGGTACAACGACATGGAGGCTATCTACCGGAGCACGGTGGACCGGGGCATCAAGCTTATCGGTCTTCAGCGGGACGCGGCCCTGGCCGCTCAGGTGGCCGGCAGAGACTTGCGCGGGCAGGCCCATTGCTGGTGAACGCCGCGTGCCGGCCGGGGCCGGGCGCTTTTTTGACTACCGGACGGCCCCCGCAGTTAGTAGAATATTGGTAACACTTCAGCTAAGTGAAGTGGTCGGCACGCCGTCGTAGCACGGCCTTCCAGGCCGTGGAATCACGGGCAGGATGCCCGTGCTACGAGAGCGGCGCAGCGCCGGCCTACCGAAGCGATTCTGCTTCTTCATTTGGCTGAAGTGTTACGAATATTGCGCAGCTATCCTTGGCCTTGCCGAAGAGGGATGTGCGTGATGGGGAAGGTTCAGGCCGACGACCTCGTCTGCAGGCTCGAGCTGACATTCAAGGGCAAGCTGGGCCCGAAGTTCTTGTCACTCGTCGGGCGCCCGTTCGAGCGTCTGCTGCGTTTCGAGCGCCCGCGCGGTTTCTACATAGACACGCCGGCCGGCGATGCGCGCGAGGAGAGCCTGGTCGTTCTCAACGTTGCCCTTGAGGTCTCGGAGGACGACCTCGCCCGCATCCCGGCCGGCGGGCCGGCGGTCGCCGTCTGCAATCATCCCTTCGGCGGGATCGAGGCTCTCATTCTCGGCACGGTCTTGCGCAGCGTCCGCGAGGACGTGAAGGTCGTTGCCGGCCCGCTCCTCGAACGGATGTCGGCCAACAACGAGTCGTTCATTCGGGCCGATCCCTTCGGGCGGAGCGCTCCTTCCAAGAAGCTCGCCGAGGAGTGCACCCGGTGGGTGGGTAACGGCGGACTGCTTGCCGTTCATCCGGCCGCCGACGTGCCCGACATCGACCTCAAGCACCGGGTCGTCGCCGACCCGAGGTGGCGCGAGAGCGTCGCACGGTTCATACGCGAGGCCGGCGCGCCCGTCCTGCCCATTTTCATCAGCGGCTGCAACGAGGCGCTCTTCCACATCGTCGGGCTCGTCCAATACCGCCTCAGTTCCGCGGTCGAGCCGGGCGAGCTTTTCAACCGGCAGCGGAAGGACCTCCAGGTCCGCGTCGGCAGCATTGTTCCGGTCGACAAGCTCGGCTCGTTCGAGAGCGACACGGACCTGATCGCGTATCTGCGCATGCGGACGTACATCCTCGACGGCCGCAGTTCGGGCGGCGGCGGCTCCGAGAAGGCGGGCGCGCAGAGAGGCGACAGGGACACGCTTGATGAGATCGCGCCGCCGCGGGACCCGGAGCAGATCGAGCGCGAAGTCCAGTCTCTCCCGCCCGAGCAGACACTGGCCGAGACGGGTGGGCTCGTCGCCATCCTTGCCGACGCGCCGCAGATACCGAACGTGATGCACGAGATCGGCCGGCTGCGCGAGGTCACGTTCCGCGAGGTCGGAGAGGGCACGGGTAAGAGCCTCGACCTCGACCGGTTCGACGAATACTACAAGCATCTGCTCGTCTGGAACACGGTGAAGGGCGAGCTGGTCGGCGCGTATCGGCTCGGGCTGACCGACGAGATTCTCGCGCGGTTCGGCAAGGACGGCCTCTACACGAGCACGCTCTTCGAGTTCAAGTCCGAGATGCTCGAGAAGATCAATCCGGCGGTCGAGCTTGGCCGCTCGTTCGTGCGGGCCGAGTACCAGCGGAGCTACGCGCCGCTCATGCTGCTCTGGAAGGGCATCGGCGAGTTCGCGGTCAGGAACCCCGGCTACAAGCTCCTGTTCGGCCCGGTGAGTATCAACAAGGACTACAACTCGACCTCGCGCCAACTGATGATGTGGTTTTTGAAAGAGAACAACTACATGCAGGGGCTCGCGGAGCTTGTGCAGGCGCGAACGCCGGTCGAGACGGCGGCGATCAGGGGCCTGGACGGCGCGGGCGCCGGCGGCCTGCCCGGCAGCATCGAGGAGGTCTCGGCGCTCGTCTCCGAGATCGAGTCGGATCAGAAGGGCGTGCCCATCCTGCTCCGGCAGTACCTCCGGCTGGGCGGCAAGCTCCTCGGCTGCAACATCGACCCCGAATTCAGCAATGTGCTCGATGCGCTGCTTCTTGTCGATCTCATGGAGACCGATCGCAAGATTCTCGTCCGGTACATGGGCCGGGAGAAGGCCGAGGCGTTCCTTGCCTACCACGGCGCATGCCTGTAGCCGGCCGGCGGAAAACGGGGACTGCCACCAATGGCACTAACATAAGGGGCTCGGCCCATGTCGCAGAGCTCCGCTCATAATCGTAATCTTACTCCTAATCCTAATCGCCGTTTCGTAAGTGCCGCTGCCGAGTAGGATTACGATTATGATTAGGATTAGGACAAGGAAGCCGTGGGGCGGCCCGTTGTCTTTGGCGGCGGATGACCGGCTTAAGTTAGTGCCATTCGACCAAGAACCGAGTTTTACTTCCGTGTTCGGCGAACATCTCCCCTCTTTTCGAAAACCCATCCCCCCGCCTCGCCGCCCACGGTATTTGTGGGCAAAGATGAGCGGTTTTAGCGGGGGTGAAGCTGGTGGCGGGATCATTTTTTCCTCGGTCAGCCCCGTTCACGGGGCTGGAAAGGTATTTGTCCGGGCCTCGCATTACCCCGCCTGAAGGCGGGGCCTGTTCTCGTCCGCCTTCGGCGGACTCGCCAAGGCCCGTGAACGGGCCTCAAATCCCCTTGCTGTTCTGCTGGGAAACCGGGGGCAACCCAGACCCACAGGAAGGGACGCGCTCCGTCGCGTCCGTAGAGCCGGTGCCGGCGTTGCCGCGGAACAATTCGCTTGACCGTCCCGCCGCGCCCGCTATGATATCGCTAAGTAGAATCGCTGGCTCGCGGAGCCGGCGTACAGAATCATGTGCGCCGGCCCTGTTGTGGCCGTTTGTCAGGCCGTTTGCCAGGCCGTTTGTCAGGCCGTTTGTAGGCCGTTTGTAGGCCCGCTCTGTGAGCGGGCGGGTTCCTGACCGATGTATCAGACAGAGCCTGAGAACAAGGGTAAGGACATTAAGAGAGAAGACAAGTGAAGAGCGTTTGGGTGAATGCCGATCCCTGGAGCAGGGACGTTGTGACGGCCGCTCTTGAGAGCGGCGCAGACGCCGTCGTCGTGCCGGAGGGATATACCCCGCGCACGCACGCGCTCGGCCGCATCAAGACGGTCGCGCCCGACGGCGATATCGCGCTCGGCAAGCACGCCGTCATCGTCGAGGTAACGAACAAGGCCGACGAGCAGCGCGTCGCGAAGATGCCGGCCGGCCAGATCGCCGTGCTCAGGATGCGCGACTGGCGCGTCATCCCGATCGAGAACCTCATCGCCCAGCGCAGCGGCCTGTTCGTCGAGGTCGAGGGCGCCGAGGAGGCGAAGCTGATGACCGAGATACTCGAGAAGGGCGTCGACGGCGTACTGCTCAAGAGCCAGAACGTCGCCGAGATCAAGCGGACCGTCGCGGCCGTCAAGGGGATCACCGACAAGCTCGCGCTCGTGACCGCGAAGATCACGAAGGTCGTGCAGCTGGGGATGGGCGACCGCGTGTGCATCGATTCGTGCACCGAGATGCAGCCGGGCGAGGGGATGCTCATCGGGAACGCGAGCGATGCCTTCCTGCTCGTGCACTCCGAGACGATACCGTCCCCGTACGTGGCCGCGCGGCCGTTCCGCGTGAACGCCGGCGCGCTCCACGCCTACGTGTTGCTGCCCGGCGACAAGACGAAGTACCTCTCGGACCTTCGCTCGGGCGACGCGGTGATGATCGTCGACAGCAAGGGGGCGACCGAGCAGGCATACGTCGGCCGGTGCAAGATCGAGCGTCGCCCGCTCTTGCTCATCTGCGCCGAGGTCGACGGCCGCGAGATCGGCCTCGTGATGCAGAACGCCGAGACGGTCCGCCTGACAAGGCCCGACGGCGCGGCTCTGTCGGTCGCCGCCGCCAAGCCGGGCGACGAAGTGCTCGCGCACGTGACGGAAGGCGGCCGGCACTTCGGGATGAAGGTCCAGGAAACGCTGACCGAGAAGTAGCCGCAGCGGGAGGTCTGCGGCCGGTGTCACGCTTCGGCTGCTCCGCGCGCCCGCTCGTCCAGGAAATCCTCGACGGCATCGAGAAACTCCCCGCGGTCGCGGAAGGTCTGGACCGGGGCGGGCAGGCTGTTGCGGAACCACTCGCCGTAGCGCCGCGCGACGATGCGGCGGTCGGTCACGATCACGATCCCGCGGTCGGTTCGGTGCCGGATGAGCCGGCCGAACCCCTGGCGAAAACGAATGACGGCGCTCGGCACGGAGTAGCCGATGAATGAGTCGCCGCCGCCGGCCTCGATCTGCTCGCACCGCGCCTGGATGATGGGATCGGTGAAGACGGCGAACGGGAGCCGCGCGACAACGAGGCACGAGAGCGTCTCGCCGACGAGGTCGACGCCCTCCCAGAACGAGTGCGTGCCCATCAGCACCGAGTGGAGGTCGTGCTTGAAGACCCGGGTGATGTTCTCGCGCGAGCCCGAGATGCCCTGT
Source organism: Planctomycetota bacterium (assembly GCA_043819695.1). Classification (GTDB taxonomy): domain Bacteria; phylum Planctomycetota; class PUPC01; order PUPC01; family PUPC01; genus CAYLQD01. Next base: position 3,825 of record JBDREM010000043.1, on the reverse strand, counting down.
GCGAGAATCTGCATGCCGTCGCCGAGCATCTCATCCTGCAAGACGGCCGTCGTGCGCCGCAGCATCTCGTAGCTCGTGAAGAGCGCCATCGCCCTGCCCCGCGTGCGGCGGAAGACTTCGGCGAGCAGCACGCCGAGCTCGTCGGGGTAGTCGGCATCACGGCCGCCGGGCTCGGGCAGGAACGTCGGCACCATCACCATGCACTGCGTCTCGTAATCGAACGGCGTGCCGGCGTCCATCTCGAGCAGCCGCTGTGGCTCGATGAGGTCGAGGCCGAGCCGCTGCTTGAGGAAGCCGGTCGACCCCGAGACCGAGAGGGTCGCCGACGTGAACACGATGCTCTCCTTGCGGCTGTAGACCTGGTCGAGGAGCATCGCGCCGACGTGCACGGGCGCGGCCCAGGCGCGCGCTCCGCCCTGCTGCGGCGCCGCGCGGTCGATCCAGAACACGAAGTTCTCGCCCTCGGCCGCGAGGACGAACTCGGTCTCGCGGATGAGGTCCTTCAGCCACTGCACGGCGGCGTTGAGCTGATAGACGAAGTCGACCTGGTCGGGCAGTTCCTCGGGCGAAGTCAAGTGGAGCGCCTCGGCGAGCGCCTCGGCCGGGCGCATGACGGCGGCGAGCGCGGCGACGAGCGCCTCCTTCGCCGCAGTGATCGGGTCCCAAAGGAACGCCGGCTTGCGGTCGTGGTGGATGCGCTTGCAGTCTTGACCGCCGCCATTATCGAGGAACCGGACGAGCGCGTCGAAGAACGGCTGCACGAGCGGGCCGGAGCGCCGGACGGCGTCGATGATCTGTTCGCAGTGCTTGAGCGCCAGTTCCTGCACGTCGGCCTCGCCCGTGAATTTCCGCGAGCCGACCTGCATGAAGATCGACGGCACGAGGCCGGTGCCCGTCTTCCGCCGGCCCGCGCGCCGGAGGCGGCCAAGCGCGTACTGCGTCCGCCATTGCGAGATTTCGACCGTGAAGTGGCTCGTCGCCGCGTTCTCGATGTTGTGCGCCTCGTCGAGGACGAGGTGCGCATACGGCGGGAGCGCGGGGCTGACGACGAGCGGGTCCATCTCGGCGAACACGACCGAATGGTTGGCGACGACGACGTCGGCCGAGAGCGAGCGGCGGCGGGCGCGGTAGAGGAAGCACCGGTTCCGGAGGATGCAGTTGTAACCGGGGCACTCGTCGGCGGCGGACGTGACCTTCGCAGTAAGCTCGCCCGAGCCCGGCTGCTGCAGGACGGCGCACTCGGACACGTCGCCGCTCTGCGTGCACGCGGCCCACGCGAGTACGCCCGCCATTTTCAGCCGCTCGGCGCGGTCGAGCTCGAGGTCGGCGTGCCGCAGCAGATACGAGAGCTTCCGGAGGCAGAGGTAGTTGCGGCGGCCTTTGATGAGCGCCGCCTTGAACGGGACGCCGAGCACCTCGCGGATCAGCGGCAGGTCCTTCTCGAACAGTTGCGCCTGAAGGTTCTTCGTGTTCGTGCTGACGACGACGGGCGTGTCGTTCGTCGTCGACCATAGCACGGCGGGCACGAGGTACGCGAGGCTCTTCCCGATCCCGGTGCCGGCCTCGGCGAGCAGATGCTGCGACCCGTTGAGCACCGCGGCGACGCCGCGTGCCATCGACACCTGCCCCTCGCGATGCTCGTACGCCTCGATGAGGCCGGCGAACGGGCCGCCGGGCCCGAACATCGCGGCGACCTCGTTGACGTCGAGCGGCTGGCAGCTCTGTGGGTCCGGCAGGCTGCGCCGCGCGCGCGGGAGCTTTTCCTCGGCGAAGAGTTCCTCGAAGCTCGCCGCGGATGCGAGTGCTCCTCTCTTTTTCACCTGCTCCTCGACGCCGCGGAAGAAGTCGCGGAGCGGGTTACGCCGGTAGGAGCCGAGGAGCCGCCGGATCTCGGCCAACACCGGCGGCGGCAGGTCGAGCGCGCGGTCGAGAAGTCTCCCGAACAGATGGATCGTGGCATTACAGTCGGCGGCGGTGCGGCGCTCGTCCGACGGGGGCAGGCTTAGGTGTTCGCGCAGCGCATCAAGGCCGTGCGCCGGCAGCATCGGGAAGCAGATGCGGGCGAGCTCGAGCGTGTCGAGCGGAACGATGTCGAACCGGTCCTTTGTTGCGCGGCGCAGGAACGCCTCCGCGCGGGCGGCGTCGTGGCAGATGCAGAGCGCGTTCTCGTCGGGCAGGAAGTCGAGGAAGTCGGCGAGGACGGCGTCGGCCGTCCGGGCGTCCTTGAGTGATTTCGGCGTGATGCCGGTGAGCTTGATGACGCCGGGCGAGAGCGGCGCGGCCGGCCGGATGCGTTCGTCGAAGCGGCCGGCGATCTCGCCGCCGGCATGGACCGCGGCTGCGACGCCGATGATCTCGTCCTTGTATGCGTCGCGGCCCGTGGTCTCGAGGGCGATTGCGACGATGCTGTCGTACACGCCGGCCGGTCCTCTTCGCGGGCGGGATCGCCCGCGGGCCTATGATAACGAATGGCGGCGGCCGGGCCAATCGCGAGACGAAAAAAATGGGCCGCCGGAAAGACGGCCCAGGTATCAGCAAGCAACGGAGAATCTATGCAGCCCGCCTCCTGCGAACAGCCAACAGCGCCAAACCGGTCAGGCCCAGGCCGGCCGGCTCGGGGATGGGGACGTGTCCACTTCCATACTCAAAATCATTGAAAGTAATTGTGTCTGTTGCAGTGCCTGATCGCAGGCGAAGGTAAACATCGTTGAAGCCCCAAGCGCCTCCCACGTTTGTCTTCAGGAAGTCATTTGCGACCCAAGGATCGGAATCAAGCCTGAAATCAACCGTTCCATCGGTACACTTGCCCATGTACACAACGTGAGAAATTGGTTCAGTGTCCTCTGCCCAAATAGAGTAGGCTTCCTGCCGAACGTTCTCAGTATCGGTATACCTGGTTCCAGCTAGCTTATACCCCCAGTTTGAGCCCGCGAAAACAGTGGGGCCCGGGTAAGCCTCCTGCTCTACCATGATGTCCCCTTTGTGGCCGTCGAACGACCACTGAATCCACGGATCCATCACGGTATCAAAGGTGCCGGCGCCCCAGGGGAGGCGGTTAACATGTAACGCAGCAATGCCGCTGCCGGTGCCGCTGGTGATAGTCAGCGTCAGGCTGCCATCCGGGTTTACCACGGCCGTTCCGTTGTCGAGGTCCCAGGTCACCCCCTTCCAGTCAATGGTGCCCGCGCCGGCGATCCCGTTCGCCAGCATCAGTGCCACGATTCCAACCACCACAAACATTACGCGTTTCATCGTAAGACTCCTTTCGTCTTTCTTTCGCCGCTTGCCGATGGCGGTCACACGCCGCCACCGGCTTGCGACAACTCAACTAGTTTCTCTTCTTCCGAACAGCCAACAGCGCCAAACCGATCAGGCCCAGCCCGGCCGGCTCGGGGACGACCGGATTGGCCAGGCCCGTGATGTTCCCGCCGATCTGGGCGCTGAGGTCGTACTCCAGCGTGTTCCCGCCGGTCACCAGCGAGTTGATGGAGTACAGGTTTCGGTCGGCCCAACTGCCGGCCCAGAGCTTCCCGTTGTCGTCGAACTCAAGCCCTGCGACGGTGCCGCCCCAACCGGGCAAGATGCCCGTGTTGGGCCCGGTCGTGCCGTTCCCCGTGGTCGGATCAATGGTGTCCAACGTGCTCCCGCCAGCAGCCCAGAACGTTCCGTACCAGGTGCCGCTGGTGATAGTCAGCGTCAGGCTGCCATTCGGGTTTACCACGGCCGTTCCGTTATCGAGGTCCCAGGTCACGCCCTTCCAGTCAATGGTGCCCGCGCCGGCGATCCCGTTCGCCAGCATCAGTGCCACGATTCCAACCACCACAA
>JBDREM010000042.1:0-2793 GCA_043819695.1 Planctomycetota bacterium | reverse complement strand
GTGAATTGCCGACCTGCACAAAGGTGGGCTTGGGCGGCCGTTGGTACGCCGCGCACGCTGTGCGCGGCGCGCTTCTCGCTCGGGTGCCGCCATGTCGGGCCGACGTGGCGTGCCCGACCGAGCCGCCCATCGCAAGCTCGGCGGGAACAGAACGCGGACGTGGCGCATGCCTCTCGAAAGGTTCTTCATCGAAGCCGCTCCTGACGGGCGGGCCGTCCGGCTCGGGCGCGACGAAGCCCATCACCTGCGCCACGTGCGGCGGGTGAAGATCGGCGACGAGGTCGAGCTGTTCGACGGCTCCGGCATCGACTATGTCGGCCGCGTCGACGCGTTCGACCGCGGCGGAGCGATCGTCGACATCGTCCGGTCGGAGAAGACGAACCGCGAGCCGGACGTGTCGGTCACGCTCGCCGTTTCGGTCGTGAAGCAGCAGGGCATGCACCGGTTGATCGACACGTGCACGCAGCTCGGCCTGAAACGGCTGATGCCGATGCAGACCGAGCGGTCGGTCGTAGTGCCGCGGAAGGGCAAGGCCGGACGTTGGCGGCGGATCGCCATCGAGGCGTGCAAGCAGTGCGGGCGCAGCGTTGTGCCCGAGATTGCGGAGCCCTGCGAGTTCGGCGTTGCGCTCGATGCGGCCGGCGAGTACGATGTCGCGCTGATCGCGTCGACGCAGCCGGACGCGCGGCCCGTCGTGGCGGCGTTCGCGCGGCCCGTCGAGTCCGTCCTGTGTCTCGTCGGCCCCGAGGGCGGCTTCACGGACGAAGAAGAGAGCGCGGCGATCGAGGCCGGATGCCTGCCGGCGAGCCTGGGCCGGAGCATTCTGCGGACCGAGACGGCCGCGGCGGCCATTCTGGCCGTCGTTGCCCAGTGCGCGGGGGGCTGTCGGGGTTAATCTCGGATTTCATGAATTCATGAAATCCGAAAAGGGCGTGGCGGCAGACGGGATAGTAGTTCCATACTTCATGAATTCATGAAGTATGGGAAAGCTGCCCGGAGTGATCGCGATGGTGCTGCAGGCGGAGCCGCACGGTGGCGACGGACAGGTGTAATGTGGGGGAAATGGGAAAAATGGGAAAATGGCAAGAAACACCCTTGCTGCCGCTGGTACAGCGGCAGCAAAGATACTCGCTTTCCCTTTCCCCTCTTTCCCTTTCCCCATTTCCCCCATCTTACACCCGCCCATCTTACACCCGTTCGCGAGGTCCTCACTGAAGATGAACTCAAACGGCAACATCCCCGTCATCTCCGTCTCAGGCGCCAACCTGCCCGAGGCGTGGGAGAAGGCAATCGTGCAGACGTGGGAGCGCGGCGCCAGCGTACGCACCGAATACGACCGCAAGGACAGCAGCGGCGAGTTCATCGATCCGCCCAGCCGCGACGCGACCGTCATCGTCGAGGTCGCCGACCCCTTCGCCGAGCCCCGCATCCACAAGAACTTCCCCGGCGGGCCCGAAGAACTCGAGGTCTACCGCCAGGAAGTCGTCGACGGCATCCACGACCACTGGGTTGATCCGTCCGATCCCGACAAGTGGACCTACACGTATCACGAGCGCATCTTCAGCTATAAGGCGACGACCGACCTCGACGATCCGAACGCGACGACGCTCCCGCCGCTCGACCAGATCGAGTACGTCATCAACAAGTGCGCCGAGACCCACTACAGCCGCCGCGCACAGGCCATCACTTGGATCCCGAACGCCGACCCGCAGACCGACGACCCGCCCTGCCTCCAGCGCCTCTGGTTCCGCATCCTGCTCGACGGCGCCCGCACGCCCGTCCTCAACCTCAACACCCACTGGCGCAGCCGCGACGGCTACAAGGCGTGGTTCATGAACGCGTTCGCGCTGACCGACCTCCAGCGGACCGTCGCCGCGCAAATCTCCGAGAAGCTCGGCCGCGACGTCAAGGTCGGGCGATACGTCGACATCTCCGACTCCTTCCACATCTACGGCTCGTACTTCGACGAGTTCGAGCCCGAGTTCGCGAAGATGAAGGCCGACCCCGACTACACAACCCGCGCGTGGCCGAGCGACCATCCTGCCGTCGTGATGATGTTCGACGAGGCCCGCCGCAAACTCGCCGACAACGCCGACTACATGCGGTCAACTTGACGCACGCCGCGTCGGCTCTATGGCACCACTCGACGCTGAACGACACTAAGGGGAACTGATGCATCGCCGTTGGATCCCGCTCGTCCGCGTCGTCCTTGTTCTCGAAGCGACCGACGACGAAGACGAGGAGGAGGACGACAGAAACGTGGGCGGGGGCATTGAGTTCAGCGTGTCCAATCGCCGCTCTTGTTGCTGCAGCACAGCCGCCCCCGGCGACGTAATGCGCCCTCCATAACCCACTGCCACTGCATCGGATACGCCAGAGGTCCGTGCCAGGCACGGACCTTGCCGTTCTCCAGAAGCCCGCAATCCCCTTTCGCAGCAGCCCCACTCCCTGCCGCTTGGAGAATGCTGTCGCCCGGGTGCTCCGCCCGTTCGGCCAAAAACGAGATCGCCCGGCGTCGCAAACGCACATCGGGGAACCCGGCCCGCCCAATAACCGACTCCGCCCACAACCGGTGCCATCCCGTCCTCTCGCACCCGCCCAGTGTTGTTTTCATACAACATGCTATAGCAGAATATCGACCAAGAACCCAATGGCACTAACATAAGGGGCTCGGCCCGTGTCGCAAAGCTCCGCTCCTAATCGTAATCCTAATCGTAATCGTAATCGCCATTTCCTAACTCCCGCTGCCGAGTAGGATTACGATTATGATTAGGATTAGGACAAGGAAGCCGT
>JBDREM010000041.1:0-17634 GCA_043819695.1 Planctomycetota bacterium | reverse complement strand
GACGGCCGTATTTACATCCGCGGCAAGAAGCACCTCTTCTGCTTTGGGAGCGCCGATGGCCGACGCTGAACCGACAATCGACCTCGCCTGCGTTGACAGCATCGTTGACAGCATCGTCGCCGGCATCGGCCGCGAACCGGAGCACGTGATCCCGATCCTCCACGCGATCCAGCGCCGATTCCGCTATCTGCCCGAGGCGGCCCGGCGCCGCGTCTGCGACATCACCGAGATCGCCCCGGCCGACATCGCCGGCGTCGCGTCGTTCTACTCGCAGTTCCGGCTTCGCCCGTGCGGCGAGCACATGATCAGCGTCTGCCACGGGACCGCGTGTCACGTGAAGGGCGCGCAGGGCGTGACCGACGCGCTCTACCGCGCGCTCGACATACCGGCCGGCGACGACACCGACCCCGGCGGCACGTTCACGGTGCAGAAGGTCGCCTGCCTCGGCTGCTGCACGCTCGCTCCCGTCTTACAGGTCGACGGCATCACGTACGGGCACCTGGCTCCGGACACGGTCGGCGGCGCGCTCCGCGACTTCCTCCGGCTGAAGGAGCTTGGCGTGCTCGACCAGCCGGTCGAACGGCCGTCGGAGAATCCGCGCCGGCTGGCCGAGGTGCGGATCGCGCTCGACTCCTGCTGCGTGGCCGGCGGGACGATGAAGGTCTACGAGGCGTTCGAGCGCGCCGTCCGGCGGATCGCCGCGCCCGCCGTCGTCAAGCGCGTCGGCTGCATCAGCATGTGCCACCAGGTCCCGTTCGTCGAGATCGCCGTGCCGGGTGAGCCGCCCGCCTTGTACGCGCGCGTGCAGGCCGACGACGCCGAGCGGATTCTCCTGCGCCACTTCAGGCCGGGGAACGCGCTGCGCCGCGCCGCCGTCGCCGTCTCGACCACACTCGAGCGCCTGCTGACCGACGAGGCCTGGGAGCCGGTCACCCGCTACGCCATCGACGCCCGCGACGAGCCGGTCTGCAAGTTCCTCGGCACGCAGAAGCACATCGCGATCGAAGGCTGCGGCCGCGCCGACCCGATCAGCCTCGGCGAGTACACCGCCGGCGGCGGGTTCGAGGCGCTCGGCCGATGCGTCAACGAGAGCATGCCCGGGCAGATCATCGAAGAGATCAACAACTCCGGCCTGCGCGGGCGAGGCGGGGCCGGCTTCCCGACCGGCCTCAAGTGGAAGATCGTCCGCGCGGCAAAGGGCGACACGAAATACGTCGTCTGCAACGGCGACGAGGGCGACCCCGGCGCGTTCATGGACCGGATGCTGCTCGAGTCGGCGCCGTTCCGGGTTATCGAGGGGATCGCGATCGCCGCGTTCGCCGTCGGCGCCCATGAGGGCGTCATCTACGTCCGCGCGGAGTATCCGTTCGCCGTCCTCCGGCTCACCGAGGCGATCGCTCAGTGTGAAGAACGAGGGTTCCTTGGCGATGACATCCTCGGCAGCGGCTTCGGCTTCGACCTGCGGCTCATGGAAGGAGCGGGCGCGTTCGTCTGCGGCGAGGAGACGGCGCTGCTCGCGTCGATCGAGGGCCGCCGCGGCATGCCCCGGTTCCGCCCGCTGTATCCGTCCGAGAGCGGCCTCTGGGGCAAGCCGACGCTGATCAACAACGTCGAGACGTTCGCCCTCGTGCCGTGGATCATCCGGAACGGAGCCGATGCGTTCGCGAAGCTCGGCACGCCCGAGAGCCGTGGCACGAAAGTCTTCGCGCTCGCGGGCAAGGTCGCGCGCGGCGGCCTCGTCGAGGTCCCGATGGGCGTCACGATCCGCGAGATCGTCGACGAGATCGGCGGCGGAGTGCCCGACGGCCGCCGGTTCAAGGCCGTCCAGATCGGCGGGCCGTCCGGCGGGTGCGTGCCCGCGGCGCTCGCCGACACGCCCATCGACTACGAGGACCTCGCGCGGGTCGGCGCCATTATGGGCTCCGGCGGGCTTGTCGTGCTCGACGACGCCGACTGCATGGTCGACGTCGCCCGCTACTTCCTCCAGTTCACGGAGGAGCAATCGTGCGGGAAGTGCACGCCCTGCCGCGTGGGAACGAAGCGGATGCTCGACATCCTCGAACGCCTCTGCACGGGCGAAGCGAAGCCGCGCGACCTCGGACGGCTCGAAGAGCTCTGCCACATGGTCGCGAAGAGCAGCCTCTGCGGCCTCGGCTCGACCGCGCCGAACCCCGTGCTGACGACGCTCGAATATTTCCGCGATGAGTACGAGGCGCACCTCGGCGGCCGCTGCCCCGCGGGCAAGTGCAAGGCGCTCATCACGTACAGCATCACCGACGATTGCATCGGCTGCACGCGCTGCGCCCAGCACTGCCCCGCCGAAGCCATCGAGCTCAATCCGTACGAGAAGCACGAGATCGACGCCGAGAAATGCATCCGGTGCGATACGTGCCGGAAAGTGTGTCCCGCCGACGCGGTGAAAGTAGCGTGAGAGATGAACACTGGCGATCGCGTTTGACATGCAACATTCAACGCTCAACGTTCAACGGCTGAGGCTCAACGGCCGAGGGTCAACGTGAGAGGGTCAACATTCGACGCTCAACGTTCAACGCTCAACGTTCAACGTCCAACGCTCAACATTTAACGAAGGAGGACGAGGTGGCTCGGGGCGCAAGGGAGTTCGACCTGGAAGAGCGGCTGCTCGAGTTCGCCGCCCGAATTATCAAGGTCGCCGAGAGCCTGCCGAGCACACGAGCGGGCAACCACGTGGCCGGTCAGTTGCTTCGCTCGGGGACGTCGCCGCTGCCTAATCACGCCGAGGCCCAGGCGGCTGAATCAAGGAAGGACTTCGTGCACAAGCTCAGAATATGTCACAAAGAACTCCGAGAGGCGTACCGCTGGTTGCTGCTCTGCAAGGAGGTCCCGCTTGTCAAGCCCCCCGGCACACTTGATCCGATCATCAAAGAGGCCGATGAGTTGATCGCTATCTTTTTCAGCAGCATCCGAACCGCCAAGAAGGCATCGAAGCGGTGAACTTGAATGTTGGGAACACTTCAGCCAAGCAGGAGACCTGACAGTCTGTGGGTGTGGCGTGGTGCGAGGAAATCCGGAACCGCCATTTCTTTCACTGGGCTGAAGTGTTACGAATGTTGAATGTTGGGCGTTGAATATTGGGCGTTGAATGTTGGACGTTGAATGTTGGGCGTTGAATGTTGGACGTTGAATGTTGGGCGTTGAATACCAAGAGCCGAGGGCCTGATGCCAGAACTGACAATAGACAGCAGAACCGTCGAGGTTGCCGAGGGGGCGACGATCCTCGACGCGGCGCGAAAGCTCGGGATCGATATCCCCACGCTCTGCTTCCTCGAAGGCCGCAGCCCGCAGACATCGTGCATGGCCTGCCTCGTCAAGGTCGACGGCCGCGAGCGCCTGCTGCCGGCATGTGCGACGAAAGTCCGCGGCGGAATGCGCGTCGAGAGCGAGACCGATGAGGTCCGCCAGGCGCGGCGTATGGCCCTCGAGCTGCTCCTCAGCGACCACCTCGGCGACTGCATCGCGCCGTGTCACGCGGTCTGTCCCGCTCACATCAACATCCCGCGGATGATCCGGCAGATCGCGTGCGGCAGGGCAGAGAACGCCGCCGTGACAGCGGCACCCTGCCGCGACTGCGCCGCGCCGTGCGAGAAGGCCTGCCGCCGCGCCGTCAAGGACAATGCCGTCTCGATTCGCCTGCTCGTTCGCTACGCCGCCGAGCTGAGTCAGGCAGTTGCCGCGCCGCTGCCCGCGGCGGAACGCGAGTACTCCGTTCACATCGGCCGCGTCGAGAAGGACGAGATTGATCTCTTCATGACGGACGCAAGCCCCGCCGGCCGCATCGAGCCGTCGCAAGGGCCGGGCGCAGGCTTCACCGAGGACGAGGCGCGGCTGGAAGCGCTTCGCTGCCTCCATTGCGACTGCCGCAGGCCCGGCGATTGCAGGCTGCGGAAGTACGCCGCCGCATGCGGCGCGAAGCCGAACGAGTACCGGGGCGGACGCCGCGCGTTCGAGCAGCACGTGCCTCCGCAGACCGTCATCTACGAGCCGGGCAAGTGCATCGCCTGCGGCCTCTGTGTGCGGATCACGAAGGACGCGGCCGAGCCGCTCGGCCTCGCGTTCATCGGCCGCGGGTTCAACGTTCGCGTGGCTGTGCCGTTCGACGGTTCGCTCGAGGAGGGCCTGCAGCGGACCGCGGCCGAATGCGTCGGCGCCTGTCCGACGGGCGCGCTCGCGTTCAAGGATGACCCGAAGGAGGCGTGACCATGCGGATCACTTGCATCACGGCCGGGTGTGGCGGAATGTACTGCGGCGCGTACGCCCGCGATGCGGTCCTTGCCCGCGCACTCGCGGCCCGCGGATGCGACGTTCAGGTCATCCCGCTCTACATGCCGATGGTTCTTGATGAAGGCGATCCGCCGGGCACAACGCGCCTGTTCTTCGGCGGCGTGAACGTCTGGCTCCAGCAGCACGTCTCCCTCTGGCGGCACGTGCCGCGATTCGCCCGCCGCCTGCTCGACGGCCGGCCGCTGTTGAACTACGTCGCCAGATTCGCCGTCCAGACCAAGCCGGAAGGCCTCGGGCCGATGACGGTCTCGATGCTCAGGGGCGAGCGCGGGCGGCAGGCCGCGGAGCTCGAAAGCCTGCTGGATTTCATGGAGCAGCGGCCGCGGCCGGATGTCGTGAACCTCGGCAACTCGCTCCTGTCGGGGATCGTGCCGGCGCTCGAGCGGCGGCTCGGCGTCCGCGTCTTGTGTGAGCTTCAGGGCGAAGACGATTTCGTCGCGGCGACGCCCGAGCCATACCGGTCGCAGGCCCGCGACCTCATCAGGCATAATCTTCGTGATATCGACCTGCTGATCGCGCCGTCGCACGCGTACGCGGCGAAGGCCGCCGAGTTCCTCGACGTGCCGCGCGAGCGCATCGAGGTCGTCCGCACGGGCATCGAGGTCGATAAGCATCCGCCCGCCCCGGCGCGCCCGCGCGAACCGTTCACCGTGGGGTGCCTGTCGCGCATCACGCCGGGCAAGGGCCTCGACCTGCTCGTCGAGGCGTGCCGCATTCTCGTCGGAGAGCAGTTGCGGAGCCTACGGCTCCTCGTTGGCGGGCAAGTGGTCGACAAGGGCCTCTGGCGCTCGGTCAGGGCCACGCTCCGCCGGGCGGGTCTGGAGCGCGTCGTCGAGCATTGCGAGGTGCGCACCCTCGCGGACAAGGTGGCGCTTCTGCAACGCTGCCACGTGTTCTCGGTCCCGAGCCGCACGGCCGAGATACACGGAACGGCCGTGATGGAGGCGATGGCCGCCGGCGTCCCGGCCGTCGTGCCCGACTCCGGTGTGTTCCCCGAAATGATCGAACTGACGGGCGGCGGCGTCCTGTTCCCGGCGGGCGATCCACAAGCGCTGGCCGACGAACTCGCCCGGCTGATGGACGAGCCCGAGCGTGCGGCCGCGATGGGCCTTGCGGCGCGGGCCGGAATCGGCGAACATTACTCGGCCGCCGGAATGGCGGAAAAAACGTTGGCACTTTACGCAGACCTGATTGAAGGAAGGAAGCCGCGATGATGTTATGCAGGATTGTGCTGATCGGCATCATGGGAATCTCTCCGGCCCTGGCCCAGGAGGCGGCGGGATGGCGCACCGATGGCACCGGGAAATATCCATCGGCGACGCCGGTGACCGAATGGTCCACGACAAAGAACGTCGTTTGGAAGACGAAGATGCCCTCGTGGGGCAACGCGACGCCGGTGTTGGCCGGCGGCAAGATCTTCGTCTGCTCGGAACCGGCCACGCTCGTCTGCGTCGACGCGAAGGATGGAAAGATCCTGTGGACAAAGGCCAACACATATATCGATACCCTCGCGCCGGACGATGCGGCAAGGGCGCGTGCGGACGTCAAGAAGGCCGAGGAACTCGCCGCACAGATGAAGCCCGTCGAGAACGAGCTGCGCACGATCGGCAACGAACAGAAAAAGATCGGTCAAGAACTGAAAAAAATCGCGGACGTGTTGAAGCCCAGGCCGAATCCGCCGCCCGGGCAACCCGATCCCTCGGAGGAGGAGCGCAAGCAGGACGAGGCCAGGACGGCCGAACTCAAGAAGAGAGCCGAAGACCTGAACAAGCGCCTTGCGGAGCTTAAGCTGCGCGCCGAAGCGCCAAGAAGGCAACTGGACGAGCTGAAGAAGCAGCGCTCGCGGCTCAAGCTGTATCGCCGGCCGGCAACGGCCGACGCCAATGGCTATTCCTCTTCAACGCCGGTGAGCGACGATACGCACGTCTACGCGCTCTTCGGGAACGGCGTGGCCGCGTGCTACGATCTGGCCGGCAACCGCCGGTGGATCACGCTCGTTGAGAGGCCCAAGCACGGCTGGGGCCACAGCGCCTCGCCGGTGCTCGCCGGCGGCAAGCTGATCGTTCACATCCTCGGGCTCACCGCGCTCGACGCGACGACCGGGAAGGTCGCGTGGCGAACAAAGGCGGCTGTCAGGTGGGGCACGGCCGTCGTAACACGGGTCGGCGATGTCGACGTCCTCGTTACGCCGGCCGGTGACATCGTTCGGATCACCGACGGCAAGGCGCTGGCACGAAATGTCTCGGGCCTGACGTACTGTGCGCCCATCGTCCACGACGGGATCGCGTACTTCGTCGAGCACGGCGGCAAGGCGGTGCAGCTCTCGCCGGGCCCGGAGAACGGCGTTACCGTGAAGCCGCTCTGGACGACCAGGCCGAGGAACGACCGCTACTACGCATCGCCCGTGCTCCACGACGGGCTCATTTACGCCATCACGCAGAACGCCCATTTCAGCGTCATCGACGCGAAGACGGGCGCAATCGTCCACCAGAGGCCGCTCAAGTTCGGCGGCGGGCAGGCCTACTCGAGCGTGACACTCGCCGGGCCGCACCTGTTCCTCAGCCGGCAGGACGGGACGACGGTCGTGATGACGCTCGGCCGCGAGCCCAAGCAGGTGGCGATGAACAAGCTCGAGCTGTTTCGCTGCTGCCCGGTCTTCGACGGCAAGCGAATGTACATCCGGGCCGCGGCCAACCTCTACTGCATAGGCGAATGAGATGGCCGTCATAATCTTCAGGGACCAGGGCGATACCGACAGAAGACCGTTCGAGGACGCCGCCGCAAAGCTCTTCGCGGAACGGGCGGCCGCATCCGTCCTGCTCCTGCCGCACATCTATCACATCGCCGAGCACGACGACGTGTGGGCCGAGCTGGCCGCTATCGACGAGGCCGTCGTGTGCCTGTCGTGGCTCCACCCGCGGCCGTCGGAATGGGTGTTGAAGCGCCACGGCATCGGGAGAGCCGGCCTGACCGCCTTCGACATGCGGGCATACGAGAGCCCGGAGCGATGCGTCGCTGCATGCGGCGAGCACCCGCCGGGCGAGCCCGGCGCAATCGCGGAGTGCGCCGCCGAGACAGCCACCCGCTGGCACCCGGTCATCGACCGCGGCCGCTGCGTGAACTGCAAACAGTGCATGCGATTCTGTCTGTTCGGCGTCTACGAGCTCGATGCCCGGTTCGCCGTCCGCGTGGCGAACCCCGACAACTGCAAGCCCGGCTGCCCGGCCTGCGCCCGTATCTGCCCGAGCAGCGCGATCATGTTCCCGCTGTACGAGAAGGACGAGGCCGTCGCCGGCGCGCCCGGGAAGTTCGTCTCGCCCGACGCCGCCGCAAAGAAGATGTTCGAGCGAAGAACTCAGCTCCCCTATCAGCAGGCCGACGCCGCCTCGGACGACGGCCTCGACGAACTCATCGACGACCTCGACCGCCTCACGCGGGGAGGCCGTGATTGAAACCGCGCGACGGATTCAAGATTGTGCTCGCCGCTGACCGGACGCTGACGGCGGACTACGCCATTCTCCTCGACGCAATGCTCGCCTGCAGCCAGACGACGGCGGCGCCCCTGGCGCTCATCAAGGCGCTGATGCTGCCGAAGGCGCGCGTGAGCGGCGTCCGGGCGAAGGTCGCGCCGCTCGGCCTGCGCCGGATCGAGGCCGCCCTCGCCGAAGGCGGATTCGGCGCCGACGAAGTGGCCGTCGTCGAACAGGGCCGCCTGAGAGAAGCCATCGGCCCGGCGACGCGCATCGTCGGCGTCGCGACCGGCGAGCCGACCGGGCGCGGCATGAACACGACGACCATGACCGCCATCGCCGGAGGCGAAGGCGTTCCGGCGGCGATGTTCGACGACCTGATGAGAGCCGTGCGGCGGGCGATCCGTCACTGCCGGCCGCGCCCGGCGGTCGTTGTCGGCGGGCCCGGCGCCTGGCAACTGGCCGGCGACCGGGACAGCGCGGGCCGGCTCGGCATCGACCACGTCGTCACCGGCTACGCCGAGGGAAATGTCGCGGACCTCTTCCGCTCGATCGCTCGCGGCGATGACCTGCCGGACGCCACCACCGGTGAAGCGGTCGGCGCGGCGCACATTCCGCGCATCCTCGGCGCGAGCGCGATGGGCGTCGTCGAGATCAGCCGCGGATGCGGCCTCGGATGTCCCTTCTGTACCATCGCGCGCACCCCGATGCAGCACCTTCCCGAAGACACGATCCTCGCCGACGCAAAGACGAACGTCGCGAGCGGAAACGCCAACATCTGCGCCATCAGCGAGGACCTGTTCCGGTACGGAGCGGACGGGTCGCGCACAAGACCGGAGGCGCTCATCTCGCTCTTGTCGCGCCTGCGCCAGATCGGCGGCGTCGGCATCATCCAGACGGACCACGCCAACATCGTGAGCGTCGAGCAATACACCGGCGAACAGCTCGGCCGTGTGCGCCGGCTGATGGTCGGCGGCAGCGGCCAGCGGCATCCGTGGGTCAACCTCGGGATCGAGACCGCGTCGGCCGCGCTGCTGAAGGCGAACGGCTGCGGGCCGAAGATGGGGCCGCACACCGGGGACGAATGGCCCGGCTTCTGCGCGGACCAGCTCAGGCGGCTGTGCCGCGCCGGCTTCCTGCCCATGGCGAGCATCGTTATCGGTTTGCCCGGCGAGACCGCGGACGACACGCTGCGGACGCTCGCATGGGTCGAGTCGCTCGCAGGCGAACGCATCACCATCTTCCCCGAGCTATACGCGCCGATCGACGGCGGCCCGCCGGTGGCGGCCGGGGACTTGTCGAAACTCCACTGGCGCCTGATCCGCGCGTGCTACAAGTTCAACTTCAAGTGGGTCCCGAGGATGTACTGGGACGGCCAGCGGGCGGCCGGCGTCGGCCTGCCGAGACGGTGCCTGATCCAGGCGCTCGGCTGCGGCCAGACGCTCCTGTGGAAGGCGCTCCTGGCCCGGCATTCACGGAGGAGCCGTGACGTTCCAGCCGATTGATTCCGACAGATTGCGCGCCGCGCTCCGCGCCGCCACCGGCCGGCTCCTGGGCGAGATGCGGCCCGAGGGCTATTGGGAAGGCGAGTTGTCATCGTCGGCGCTCGCCACCGCAACAGCCGTCGTTGCGTTCGCCGTCAATGCGAACGAGAGACACGGCAAGCTCGTTCACGCGGGCGCAGCGTGGCTCGTCGAGGATCAGAACGCGGACGGCGGCTGGGGCGATTCGCCCGAGAGCCCGAGCAACCTGTCGACCACGATGCTCGCCGTCGCGGCGCTCACGCTCCGTGCGAGCGACGAGTGCGCTTCGGCTCTCGCTCGCGCCGATGAATACGTTACTGTTCACGCCGGCCGCCCGGCCGGCGAGCGCGTCGCGGCGGTCACCGCGTGTTACGGAAAGGATCGCACGTTCGCCGCGCCGATCCTGCTCACCTGCGCCGCCGCCGGGCTCGTCCCGTGGGGCCGCGTGCCGCCGCTCCCGTTCGAGCTTGCCGCGCTCCCGCACGCTGCGTACGGCGCCCTCCGGCTGCGCGTCGTCAGCTACGCCCTGCCCGCGCTCATCGCGGCCGGAATCGCGATCCACCGGCACAACCCGACGCGTAACCCGATCACGCGAACGCTCCGCAACCTGGCCGCCGCCCGCGCGCTGAAGAAGCTCGATGCGATCCAGCCGGCATCCGGCGGCTTCCTCGAGGCCGTCCCGCTCACGAGCTTCGTTGCGATGAGCCTCGCCGCCGCGCCGCTGCCCGGCCACCCGGTCACGGCGCGCTGCCTCGACTTCCTCGCTCGAGCCGCGCGGCCCGGCGGAAGCTGGCCCATCGACAGCAACCTGTCGGTCTGGCTGACGACGAACGCGGTGATCGCGCTCGACGCCGCCGGCGCTCTCGGCGAGATCGACGTTGGCAGGACGCGCCGGTGGCTCGCCGCACAACAGCACACCGACACGCACGCCTACACCGGCGCCGCGCCCGGCGCGTGGGCGTGGACCCATCTGCCGGGCGGCGTGCCCGACGCCGACGACACGGCGCGGGCCGCCCTCGCTCTCAGCCGAATGGGCGGCGACGCCCGCAGCATCGCCGCCGGCGTCGGATGGCTCATCGACTTGCAGAACAAGGACGGCGGCTGGCCGACGTTCTGCCGCGGGTGGGGCAAGCTGCCGTTCGACCGCAGCTCGCCGGACCTCACGGCGCACGCCCTGCAAGCGCTCGACGCGGCGCATCCAGAGAAGCGCGATACGCGCGTTCGCAGCGCGGTCGATAACGGTTTGGAATATCTCCGGCGCGCACAGCGCGCCGACGGCTCCTGGGCGCCGCTCTGGTTCGGCAATCAACTTGCCCCGGGCAAGCTCAATCCGGTGCTCGGAACGGCCGCCGTGCTGCCCGCTCTCTTCGAGCAACGCGAGCGGGCCGCCGCGGACCGTGGCATCGCGTATTTGCTCGGCGTGCAGAATCCGAACGGCGGATGGGGCGGGGACAATGACATCGCGTCGTCCGTCGAAGAGACCGCCGCCGCAGTGTCGGCTCTGGCGCAGGCACCCGAACGTGACGACGTGCAGGCCGCGGCCGAACGCGGCGCGAGCTATCTCGTCGGCCGAGTCGAAGACGGCACGTGGTCCGCGCCCGCGCCCATCGGCCTTTATTTCTCCAGCCTCTGGTATTCGGAACGGCTTTATCCTATCATTTGGACAGTCGAGGCGCTTGGCCGCATCGCCGCGAGGAGAAGACAGATCGATGGATGAGACAGCTCTGGCAGTGCAACAGATCGAGCCGGCCGACATCAAGCGCGTGCCGCAGGACGAAGCGGTACGTCGCTCGATCCGCGAACTCGCCGGCCGGCTTGCCGCGGAGTTGGACGCCGCGCGCCCGCCGCTTCGGGCGGAACTCGAGCGCCGCGCGGCGGCCATCCTCGAACGGCTCTCACTGCCGCGGCACTTCCTGGGGTTCGCGATGGTCGCACTGAGCAACGCGTTCTGGCGGCCGCAGTTCGAAGGGACAAGCTTCAAGCGCCGGCTGCTGTTCCTCCCCTGCTGCCTCCGCGACCACGACAACTGCAAGGGCACGTTCGACAGCGCCGGGCTCGACTGCGTCGGCTGCCGCGAGTGCGTCATCAACGAACTGAAGACGGCCGCCGAAGACCTCGGCTGCCGCGTGCTGATCGCCGAGGGCACGCCCGCCGTCGTCGCGCAACTGATGGAGTGCGATGCCGACGCGATCGCCGGCGTCGCCTGCCTCGACTCGCTCGAGAAGGCGTTCAACAAGGTCGCCGACGTCGGCATTCCATGCGCCGCGCTGCCCCTGCTCAAGGACGGCTGCGTGAGCACGGAGGCCGAGATCGGCTACGTCCTCTCGGTCCTCCGCGCGAAGCGGGCGCCATCTGCCGCGCGGTCACGCACCTACGCGCCGCTGCTCAGGGAGAGCGTTGCGATTTTCGAGCCCGGCAGTCTCGCCCGGCTCCTCGAGCCCGTGCTGCCACGGCCGGGCGAGCCGGGCGGCACCGACGCCATTGCGCTCGACTGGCTCGGAGCCGGAGGCAAGCGGTTCCGCCCGTTCGTCACGCTCGCCGCCTACGCAGTGAGCAAGCACGGGGCCGGCGCCCTGGCCGCGGACGCCGACGCCGGCTCGCTGATCCCGCCCGCCGTCAAGGCCATCGCGCTCGCCATCGAGGCGCTCCACAAGGCGTCGCTCGTGCACGACGACATCGAGGACGGCGACGCGTTCCGCTACGGCCGCGAGACGCTGCACAGGACGTACGGCGTCGGGCCCGCGATCAACGTCGGCGATTACCTCATCGGCCTCGGCTACCGGCTGATCTCGGCGCAGGCCGGCGCGCTCGGCAAGGCGTGCGTGGCCGACATTCACGCGCAGCTCTCGGCCGCGCACATCGAGCTCTGCCGCGGGCAGGGCGACGAGCTGCTCCGGCAGCGGGAGCCCGGCCGCGCGCTCAAGCCCATCGACGCTCTAGCCATCTACGCGCTCAAGACGGCCCCGGCGTTCGAGGCGGCGCTCTTCGCCGGGCTGCGCGCCGCCGGCGCGGAGTTCGACGCCGCAGCGCTCAAGCAATACTCCGTCTACGTCGGCGAGGCGTATCAGATTCTCAACGATCTCGACGACTGGGAGGAGAACGAGCAGAACAAGGTCGCGGCCGGCCGGGACGCCCGCGCCGAGCGGCCCACGTTGATGAGGGCGTTCGCGTTCGAGGCCGGCGCGGCCGACAAGCTCGCGCGAGCGGACGGCGACGCGGGCCGCGTGCGGAGAATCTACGAGGAGGCCGGCGCCTTCCACAAAGCCGAGCGGCTCGTCGACAAGCTCAGGGCCCGGGCGGTCGCGCTCGCAGACGAGGCCCAAGAGCCCGGCCTCGGCGGCCTCCTCCACTTCATCGTGCGCATGGTCCTGTAAGCGCGGATGAGAAGCCCATATCTGCAAAGACTCGACGGCCGCCTCGCCTCGGGGGCCGCTCTCCTCGGCGAACGTTTTGCCCGCGGGCGAGCGGAATACGTCCGCTCGAAACAGATGCCGGCCGGCGGGTTCCCCGGGCGACGGGGTGCGGCGGACATCTACTATACGGACTTCGCGTTGCGGACGCTCGCCCTGCTCGCGCCCGACGACGAATCAATCGCGGCGACGGCGGCATGGGTCGAGCAACCGCACGGCGAGCCGAAGACCGTCGCCGAATGCTTCAACCGGCTGAACTGCGCCCGAATGCTGGCGAGCGCGGGCATCGAGATCAACATCAACACCGAGCCGATCGCCGTGAGGCTGGCGGCGGCCGGAGCGGGCGCGTACGACGCGTTCCTTGCCGCGCTCTGCCACGAGATGCTCGGAACCGAGTTTCCGCGCCGCCCCGAGGCGGCCGCCGGCCTATCGGCGATGCTGGCCGCGGGCCACGGCGAGCTTCAGACCAACGATGCCGCGGCCGCGGTGAGCTTCCTCATGATGAATGACGCGCTCGGCGAGGCGCTCGCGCGGGCCGCGGCCGCCTTCATCGTGCGGACGCAGGCGCCCGGCGGCGGATTCCGCGCACATCCGGCGGCGCCCGAGCCCGACCTGCTGTCGACGTTCACGGCGCTCGTCACGCTCGACGCATTGGGCGTCCTTGACCGCGCCGACCTTGCCGCGGCCGGGCGGTTTGTTCGCTCGCTCGCGGCGCCGGACGGCGGCTTTCGCTCGTGCGACTCCGACGACGAGACCGACCTCGAGTACACGTACTACGGCGTGGCGGGCGCCGCGCTGCTGAAGCTGCACGTCGCCGAGCGCGGGCGCTGAAAGCGAAGCTTCGGTGCGCGCCCGCATTCATGTTTCCATCGCGCGCGGCCGCGCGGTAAAATGACCGTGCCGCACTCACCCGGCGCCTGAGGGGACCACGATGGCGAACGCCGACGCAGGACTTGTTCTGACGCACATCAGCAAGACGTACGAGCCGGCGAACGAGGTGCTCCGCGACGTGTCGATGGCGGTCGCGCCCGGCGAGACCGTCGGCGTCGTCGGCCCGTCCGGCTGCGGCAAGAGCACGCTGCTCAACATCATCGGCTCGCTCGACAAGCCGACGTCGGGGACCGTGACGCTCGGCGGGCTCGATGTCGGCGGGCTGTCGGGTGCGGACCTTGCGACGTTCCGGTCGTCGTCGGTCGGCTTTGTCTTCCAGGACCATCACCTGCTGCCGCAGTTGACGGCGCTCGAGAACGTGCTGCTGCCGTCGCTGGCGGCGGGCGGCGCCGATGCGACGCCGAGGGCGCGCGAGCTGCTCGAGCGCGTCGGCCTGATCGAGCAGGCCGATTCGTTCCCCGCGCGAATGTCCGGCGGCGAACGCCAGCGCGTCGCCGTCGCGCGGGCGATGATCAACCGGCCGGCTCTGCTCCTGTGCGACGAACCGACGGGCAACCTCGACCAGGCGGCCGGCGAGAACGTCGTCGCGCTCTTCCTCGAGATCGCGGGCGACCGGGCCGTCGCCGTCGTCATGGTCACGCACAACCTGCATCTTGCGGCGAAGCTCTCGCGGCGCGTCGTGCTGCGCGGCGGACGCCTCGACGAGCCCGGCTCGGGAGCGAACACTTGAAGCTCGGCCGCCTCGTCATCCGCAGCCTTGCGTTCTACTGGCGGACGGGGTCCGTCGTCGCGTTCGGCGTCGCCGTTGCGACGGCCGTCATCGTCGGCTCGCTCATCGTCGGTGATTCCGTGACCGGCAGCATCCGCGACACGGCCCTCTCGCGGCTGGGCGGGATCGACCACGCCCTCGTCGCCCCGCGTTTCTTCCGGTCCGCGCTTGCCGCAGATCTCGCAGACCGCCCCGGGATGAAGGGCAAGGTCCGCCGCATCGTGCCCGCCGTCATCGTGCAGGGGGCGGCCGCCAACCCGCGGTCGGGCGCGGCCTTGCCGAAGGCGCACGTCATCGCGGCCGGCCGCGGGTTCTGGAGCTTCTTTGGCGGCGGCGAGAAGCCGGCTTTATCCGGGCGGAATGCTGTGGTCAACGAGGCACTGGCGCGCGATCTTGGCGTCGGTAAGGGCGATGCCGTTATCCTGAGAGTTGCCCGCCCAAGTGCCGCGCCGGCGGACACCCTCTTCGGCCGGCGCAACCGGAAAGGCGCTGTCGGGTCGATGCGGCTGACCGTCGCCGCCGTCCTGCCGGCGAGCGCGGGCGGCAACTTCGGGCTCGACGCGGGCACGCGCACCCCGCGGAACATCTTCGTCTCGCGCGAATGGCTGTCGGCCCAGCTCGATCTCGGCGGCCGTGCGAACGCGCTGCTGGTCGAGTCGCTGCCGGACAGGCGAGAGGAAACGGCCGGGCTCCTTCAGAGCGCGCTTGCCGAAGCCGCGACGTTGGAGGATTACGGGCTGGCGCTGTCCATCAACGCAGGCCAGGGCTATGTCTCGCTGCAGAGCCGTTCGCTCTTGTTCGATGACGCGCAGTTGGCCGCTGCGGCATCGGCCGCGAAGGAATGTAACGCCGGCCTCGCGAGGACGTCGGTCTACCTGGCAAACACGATTCAGAAGGTCGGCGGGGACCGGAAGAGCATCGCGTATGCCGTTATCGCCGGGGCGGAGCAGTTGAAACCCATGCCGGCGCAGGAAGGCAAGGTCGACGATATTGCCTCCCACGACATCGTCTTGAATGCCTGGGCGGCCGAAGACCTCGGTGCGAAACCTGGCGACCGGGTCACGCTGTCGTACTACGAGCCCTCGCGCGCCGAGGTGCATAGAACGCGCACCGTCGAATTGACGGTTCGGGGCATCGTGAAGCTGGCCGGGTCGGCCGCCGATCCGGCCCTCGTCCCCGACTTCGAAGGCATCACCGACGCGAGAACGATGTCGGACTGGGACCCGCCGTTCCCCATCGATCTCGCTCGGATCACCGATCGAGACGAGGCATACTGGGAGAAGCACCGGGCAACTCCGAAGGCGTTCGTGTCGCTCCGGCTCATGCCGGGAATGTGGCTCACCGACACGCCCGCGGCCGTTGTGAACTGGATCACTTCGCTTCGGCTCGCCCCGCACGGAACAGCGACGTTCGAAGAACTCCGAGACCAGTTCGCGACGGCGCTCAGGAGGCGCCTGCGCCCCGCGAGCGCCGCCCTCACTTTCCGGCCCGTCCGCGAGCAGTCGCTCGCCGCAGCGAAGGGGTCGACCGATTTCGGCGTGCTGTTCATCTCGATGAGCATGTTCCTCGTGATCGCGGCGATCGGCCTGGCCGGGACGCTGACGCGGCTTTCCACCGAACGCCGCGCCTCGGAAATGGGGACAATGATGGCGAGCGGCTTCAGCGCCGCGGCCGCGTCGCGCGTGGTGGTGGCCGAGGGCATCGTGCTGGCCGGCCTGGGCGCGCTCGTCGGCGCGCCGCTTGGCGTCCTCTACGCAAGTGGTATCATCCAAGCGTTGAGGACGTGGTGGTATGAGGCGGTCGCGGGCAGCGCTCTGTGGCTCCACGTCGTGCCGGTCAGCATCGCCGTCGGGTGGGCCGCCGGCTGCGCGGCGGGCGTCGTGTCTGTCTGGTGGGGAGCGCGCTTGCTGCGGCGGTCGAGCGCGCTCGACCTGCTCTCAGGCTGGCGGGCCGCGGGCACTCGGTCGAAACGGACATCTCCCCTGATCGCGATCGTCCTGCTGATCGTGTCGGTTTTCCTCGTCATTTTCCTGCTGTTACAGGCCGCTGCGGACGTGATCTCGCCGACGGCGGCGTTCTTTGGCATCGGCGCGGCCTTGTTGCTCGGCGGGCTGTGCACCTGCTACCTTCTCCTGCTTGGCGCGCTGGCGCGCCGGAAGGGACGAATTTCGATCGGGCGTCTCGCGCTGCGGAGCGCCGCAACGAATCGCCGCCGCAGCATGCTGGCCGTCGGCCTGCTGGCTTGTGCGAGCTTCGTGCTGGTCGCCGTGGCCGCGAACGAACGGCACTACACGACGCTTGACCCGAGGGACCCCACAAGCGGCGCGGGCGGCTTTTCGCTCAAGGCCGAGTCGTCGCTGCCTGTTCATTACGACTTCGGGACGGAGGCGGGCCGCAAGAGGCTCGGCTTCGACCCGAACGATGAGAGCATCTTCAAGGGCGTGCGCGTTGTCTCGTTCATGCTGGCGTCCGGCGACGACATCAGTTGTCTCAACCTGGCGAAACCGGTCCAGCCCAGGGTCATCGGGGTTCTCGGCGGCGTCGCACACCGTTTCCGGGCCATGGGCATTCGCTACAGGCCGCGGGGCTGGGACGGCATCCCGGCGAGGAGCCGCCGGGAGCCCACAGCGTGGGAGCTTCTGCGGTCCTGCCGCGAGGCGGACACAATTCCCGTTATCGGTGATGCCGAAAGCGTCCGCTGGCAACTGCAGTCAGGCCTTGGAGAGACCATCACCGTCGACGACGAAACCGGGAAAGCGCGGCGGCTCAGGTTCGTCGGCCTCGTGCCGTCCGGCATCTTCGGCGGCGAACTGCTCGTGTCCGGCGAACACTTCGCGGAGCTGTTCCCGTCCGAACGCGCGCCGCGCTACTTCCTGATCGAGACGCCGCCGGAGAAGGAGGCCGCGGTGGCCGGGGCGCTCCGGCGCAACCTCGGCGACCTCGGGCTCGAGGTCCGAGGCACGCGCGAAATCCTCAACGACCTCATCGGCGTCCAGAACACGTATCTGTCGACGTTCCTCGCGCTCGGCGGCTTGGGCGTGCTGCTCGGGACGGTCGGGCTCGTCGTCGTGCTGCTTCGGAACGCGCTCGAGCGGCGTGGCGAGCTCGCGTTGATGCTTGCGACGGGCTTCACTCGGCGGTATCTCGCGGCGCTCCTGATCGTCGAGAACGCGGGGCTGCTCGCGGCCGGGCTCGCCTGTGGCACGGTCTCGGCGCTCGTCGCCGTCGGCCCGCAGCTCTCGTCGGCGACG
>JBDREM010000040.1:0-12819 GCA_043819695.1 Planctomycetota bacterium | reverse complement strand
CACTCGGCCCGCAAGCCCGGTCGCCGCCGGCCGGTGCGGAGCTTATCCCTTCGGAGCCATTATCGGCTTGCAGAGCGAACGAATTAGTGAGAACTCGACCGCTTATGTTGTGATCTGTGATATTGGGATGGTAGTCGAAATATACTGGTCGCCCATGTGTGCGCCGCTGCATTCGTCAGCGCGTGCCTCTCTCTCCATACTGCCTTGCCGAATAATTTTTTCTAACCAGCCGTAAAAAAAGTTGATGGTCCGCGAAAACCGTGCTTTAATGCTTGTCCAGTTCAGACCGACCTCTGAAGAAACTTGTCCTCGCTTTTTGCCCGCCGGAGCGTTGTTGTGCGAGACACCGATGCCCTGTTCGACGTGAAGCAAGTGGCCAAGTACCTCGGCATGCACGAAGGCACGGCCCGCCGCCTCGCGCGAGAAGGGAAAATCCCCGCGTACAGGGTCGGCGGCGTGTGGCGGTTCAACAGGGACCAGCTCGACCGGTGGGCGCAGGAGCAGCAGCCGCCGACCGGGCGAAAGCTCGTCCTGGTGATCGACGACGACGAAGATGTCCTCAGCGTCATCCGCCGCGCGCTCGAGCCGAGGGGCTTCAAGGTGATCACCGCCCTCACGGGGGCCGAGGCCCTCGAACTGATGAAGCGCAGCACCCCCGACGTCGTGCTGCTCGACCTCAAGATACCCGACATGGAAGGGGCCGAAATCCTCAGGGAGATCCGCAGCAACTACGGCGGCCTGCCGGTCGTCGTCGTCACGGCCTACCCCAACAGCGACATAATGCAGCGCGCTCTCGAACACTCCCCCTTCACGCTGCTCGCGAAGCCCGTGAGCACGAAGCTCCTTCTGCGGACCGTACGGCTTGCGCTCGGCCAGCCGCGCACATGATCCAGAGAAGAGCGCAAGCCGCCAGTACGTGAAAAGCTTTCACCCGGCCCTGGTCGAACAGATGCAGGCACTCGTCAGATTCGGAATGGGCGACGGTGACATTCGGCTCGCCGACGTGCCGGAGCCGCGGCCCGCGCCGAACGAGGTGAAGATCGAGGTCAGAGCCGCCGGCGTCTGCGGCACCGACGTACACGGCCACCCCGGCCTCAGGCCGCCCGTCATCCTCGGGCACGAGCTCGCCGGCGTCATCGTCGAAGTCGGCGCCGAATGCCGCACGCGGCGGGCCGGCGAACGCGTCACCAGCGAGACCACCAAGAGCCTCTGCGGCCGCTGCCGGTTCTGCAAGCTGGGCCCGGCGAGCATGTGCATCAATCGCACGGGAATGGCCTCGAGCGCCGACGGCTGCTTCGCGAAGTACGTGACCATCCTCGAATCCGGCACGCACGTCCTCCCCGACCACGTCAGCTTCGAGGCAGGCGCGCTCAGCGAACCGCTCGCCTGCGCGACCCACGCCGTCATCGAGCAGGCAGGCGTCGGGCCGGACGAGTTCATCGTCGTCGTCGGCCCCGGCCCGCTCGGCCTGCTCGTCGCGCGCTGCTCGGCCGTGCTCGGCGCCCGGGTCATCGTCGCGGGGACCGACGCCGACGCCGCCCGCCTCGAGCTCGCCGCGCAATTCGGAGCCGAGCAAACCGCCGACGTGACGGCCCAGGACCTGCCCGGCCTCATCAAGCTGATGACGGGCGGCTACGGCGCCGACACCGTGTTCGAGTGCTCCGGCGCCGCGTCCGCCGTCCCGGCGGCGCTCGCCTGTCTTCGCAAGCGCGGCCGCTACGTGCAGGCGGGGATCCTTCACCGGGACGTCGCGCTCGATTTCGACGACGTCTTCTTCGTCCGCGAGCTGAGCATGGTGGGATCACACACATCGAATCCCGTCTCGTGGGTGTTGGCCCTCAACCTGCTCGCCGCGCGCAAGGTCGATCTCCAGCCGCTCGTCACCGCCGAGCTTCCCCTGACCGAATGGCAGAGAGCCTTCGACCTCATGCGCACCCGCGAGGCGATCAAGGTCGTGCTGAAGCCATGAGGGCGCGAGATTCGAGCTTGCGGCGGATGCGGCGGCCGGCCTATAATGTTCCCGGAGGAAGAAACCGTGAGCCTCGCCGAGTTCCTGGAATCAAGGCGGAATGACATTCTCCGGATTGCACGGAAGCACGGCGCGCGGAACGTACGCGTGTTCGGTTCGGCGGCGCGCGGGGAAGATGCGCCCGACAGCGACGTGGACTTCCTCGTGGAGCTCGAGCCCGGGCGGAGCCTGTTCGATCACGTTGCGCTTTTGCTGGAACTGGAAGACCTGCTCGGCCGAAAGGTGGACTTGGTCGAGCCGCAAGGACTCCACTGGTATATTCGCGACAAGGTTATCGCGGAGGCGGTGGCGCTGTGAAAGACGACAAGCTCTACCTCATACATATCAGGGAGTGCATAGAGCGGGTCGAGCAATACGCGGCCGGCGGCAAAGACGAGTTCCTCGAAGACACGATGGTCCAGGACGCTGTGTTGCGCAACTTGCAAACACTATCCGAATCCTCCCAAAGGCTGTCGAGCGAGTTGAAGCAAGCGCATCCCGGAACCAATTGGCGCGGCATCGCCGCCTTCCGGAATGTGTTGGTCCACGGTTATCTCGGCGTCAACATTATGCGCGTGTGGGAGATCATCGAGGACAGCCTGCCCGGGCTGAAGCAAAGCGTAGAGGCAATGCTCGATCAGTTTGGCGAGTAGCGCGGGCACTGCGAGTGGACTACGGTGGCGCCGCGCCTTCGACCTCATGCGCACCCGCGAAGCGGTCAAGGTCGTGCTGAAGCCGTAGGACCGTCCATACTCGTCGTTCGCCTCCGCCAGTTGACCGTCCCGCACCTTGCGCTATATAATCCTCTCCGTGGAAATCACTCCGGCGTACAGGAAGATTCTGTCGGGCGAGATGCGCGGGGCCGGCGCGGCCTGCCTGCGGTTCGGCCTGCTCATCCTCTCGTTCCCGTACGGCCTTGTGGTCCGCTTCCGGAACTGGCTCTACGACACGGGCCTGCGGCCTGAGCACCGCGTCGACAAGCCCGTCATCTGCATCGGCAACATCACCGCGGGCGGCACGGGCAAGACGCCGGCGGCCGAATACGCCGTCCGGTGGTTCGCGGGGCGGGGCGCGCGGCCGGCGGTCATCAGCCGCGGCTATCGGTCGAAGGACGGCGGGAACGACGAGGCGATGCTGCTGGCCGCGCACCTGCCCGACGTCCCACGCCGCCAACATCCGGACCGCTTCCGAGCGGCCGTCGAGGCGATCAAGCTCGACAACGCGAACGTGCTCGTGCTCGACGACGGATTCCAGCACCACCGGCTCGCGCGGTTCGCCAACATCGTGCTCATCGATGCGACCTGCCCGTTCGGACACGGCCACCTGTTGCCGCGCGGCCTGCTGCGCGAGCCGGTCTCGGGCCTGCGCCGCGCCGACGCCGTCCTCATCACGCGGGCCGACCTCGTCGATGACGCCGCTCTCGCGAGGCTGACCGAGCGCGTCGCCAAGCTGGCGCCGCGGGCGCCGATCGCCACGTCGAGGCACGCTCCCGCTTCCGCGAGCGTTTATCCGAGCGGCGTACCCGAGGGCCCCTCGGTCCTCGCCGGCAAGCACGTCGGTCTGTTCTGCTCGATCGGCAATCCCGCAGCGTTTCGCCGGACGGTCGAACGACTCGGCGCCACGGTCACGTGGAGCGCCGAGTTCCCCGATCATCACTGGTACACGGCGGAGGACATCGCGGCGGTCACCCGCGCCGAAAACGCGGCCGTGGAACTGTTCGTGACAACGGAGAAGGACGCGGTTAAACTGGGGGACAAGTGGCCTGGGAACCGGAAGCTGATGGTGCTGCGGGTCGAGATGGAGATGTTGTCCGGCGAGGAGGAGTTGGCCGGGCTCTTTGAGGAAGCGTTGCGGGCGGCACAATATGGGGAAACATAACAAGCGGCTCCTGAAGCGGATACGAGACCTCGCGGCCTACGTTCTCCTTCGCGTGGCGGCCGCGGCAGTTGGGATATTGCCGGAGATGGCCGCTGTGCTTGTCGGCCGGGCCTTCGGCCGGCTCTTCTGGCTGCTGAGCCCGAAACGGCGCCGGCGGGCCCTCGAGAATATCGAGAGGGCCTTGGGCGGCGAATTGCCGAAGGAAGAGATAGCCCGGATAGCCCGGGAGTCTTTTGTTCACGTGGGACTGACCGTCGCGGAGATTCTCTGGATCAGCAGGCGCCTTCACGGGGACAAGTTTTCTTTTGCCGACCGTTTTCCCGTCGACCGCCTTGATGTCGTGAAGGCGGAACTGGCGAAAGGGCGCGGAGCCCTCGCGGCCACGCTGCATCTCGGCAACTGGGAGCTCTTCGGCGCGCGTCTGGCTGCCGGCCTGGGCGAGATGGCGGCCCTCGCCCTGCCAGGGAAGAACCGCTTGGTCTCGGCATACGTCGAACGAGTGCGCGAGCGGACGGGGGTACGGCTCATCAACAGCGAAGGCGGGGTGCGGCCGATGGTCGCGGCCGTCCGGCGGGGTTCGCTCCTGGCGTTCATTATGGACCGCCACGTCGACACGGCCGGCGCCCATACCACGTTCTTCGGGCGGGACGTTGCCACGAGCACGGCTGTGGCCGCGCTCGCGCGAAGGCTCGACGTGCCCGTCTTCATCGGGTGCTCCGTTCGCGAAGGCTACAGCTTCAGGCACCGCGGCCTCATCGAGGGGCCCCTGGAGCTTGTGAAGACGGACGACCGCGAATCGGACGTGCTCGTGAACACGCAGCGCTTCAACGACCATTTCGAGGCCGCCATCCGCAAGCACCCCGAGCAGTGGCTGTGGGTTCAGAACCGCTGGAAACTTGACAAGAAACTGCGCAGAAAACAAGGGCAGGCGGCGGCCGATAACGCCGCCCTTGCGGCAAAGGATGACGAAGACTGAGAAACTAGCTCAAAAGGCAGGGCGGCCCGCCCGCAGGGTGGACGGAACGCCTGCCCCACCAAGTTCTGAGATGGTCTCTAAGCACGGCGTCTTCCGCCGGCTGAAATACGCTGCCGAGTACGCCGCACTGCGGGCGCTCTCCGCCGTCATCGGCCTGCTGCCCGAGAAGTTGGCCGTGCGGGCCGGCGTGATGCTCGGCCGGGCGCTCCGGCTGATCGGCAGGCGCCGGAGGCGGATCGCGCGTGAGAACATCAAGAAGGCGATGCCGGGCGAACACACGGCCGAAGAGACCCGGCGCCTGGTCAAGGAGGTCTTCGTCAACATCAGCCTGACAGCGGTAGAGAGCCTGTGGATGCGGAGCCGCGTCACGAAAGAGAACATAGGAACGCGGTGCCGCGCGGACGGGGCCGACACCGTCGCAGGAGTGGCGGCCGAGGGGCGCGGTGCGATTCTTTGCGGCCCCCACCTCGGCAACTGGGAGTTTTTCGGCGCCTGGATTGCCGCGCGGTTCGGCGGCGTCGCCGCGCTCGCGCGGCCCGTGAACAACCCGATGGTGAGGGAATACACCACCCGTCTGCGTGAGGACTTCGGGATAACGGTGCTCAGCACCCGCGACGGCGTCCGGCCGATGATCGCTGCGCTCAAGCGGGGCGAGTTCCTTGCAGTGCTCATCGACCAGCACGTGAACCGCGCGTTTGTGCCGGCGACGTTCTTCGCGCGCAAGGCTGCAACGACGGCCGTCGTTGCCTCCCTCGCACTCAAGTTCGATACACCCGTCTTCACCGGCTACTCCGTGCGCGACGGCCACAGCTTCAGGCATCACGCACACTTCGAAGGCCCGATCGAGCTCGTCCGCTCGGGCGACCACGAGGCCGACGTCCTCGCCAACACGCAGCGCTTCAACGACAAACTGGAGGAGATCATTCGCGAGCATCCCGAGCAGTGGCTGTGGACGCACCGCCGCTGGAAGCTGGCGGACCGGCTCGAACGTGGTTCGCAGAAGGAGGAGAAAATGAATGTCAGATAAGCTCATCCAACTCGTGCAGAGCCTCGGCAAGCCGAAGGTGCTCGTGGTCGGCGACTACATGCTCGACCGGTACATCTGGGGCTCGGTCGAGCGGATCTCACCCGAGGCGCCCATCCCGGTGCTCAAGGCCGACCTCAACCGCTACGAGGAGAAGCCCGGCGGAGCCGGCAGCGTCGCCTCGAGCCTCGCGGCGCTCGATGCGAAGACCGTCGCGGCCGGCATCGTGGGCGACGATCCCGAGGCCGCGCGTCTGCGAGCACTCCTCAAGAAGTCGCACGCCGCGACGACGGGATTGATCGTCGACCGTTCGCGGCCGACGACGGTCAAGACGCGCCTGATCGCGCGCTCGCAGCAGATGCTGCGCGTCGACGAGGAATTCGACGCCGAAATCGACGTGGCGCCGGCGCGGCGGCTCGCCGCGTTCTGCGCGAAGACCGTCACGAGCGCCGACGCGGTCGTCGTCCAGGATCACGCGAAAGGCGCCGTCACGCGCGGCCTCGTTGCCGAGCTGGCGCGGGCCTGTCGCAAGCATGCGATCCCGCTGATCATCGATCCCGCGCCGCGCGGGGACTATGCGAAGTATTGTGGCGCAACCGTCCTCACGCCCAACCGCGCCGAGACGCGGCACGCGACCGGCGTCCACATAACAGACCAGAGGACCGCGGCCCAGGCCGGGCGCAAGTTGCTCAGGACGCTCGACCTGAAGGGCGTTCTTATCACGCTCGACCGCGAAGGGATGGCCGTCGTCGAGAAGGGCCGGAAGACAGTCGTCGTGCCGGCGAACGCGCTCGAGGTGTTCGACGTGACCGGCGCGGGCGACACGGTGGCCGCGGCCATCGCGGTCGCGCTCGCCGGCGGGCGGGGTCTCGTCGACGCGGCGCACGTCGCGAACGTCGCCGCCGGCATCGAGGTCGGCAAGCTCGGAGCGGCCACCGTCTCGAAGCGCGAGATACTCGAGCGGCTCCGCGGCGGGATGGAGTCGAAGATCAAGGAGCGGGCCGACCTCGCAACGATCTGTTCCGACCTGCATTCGCGCGGCCGGCAGATCGTCTTCACCAACGGCTGCTTCGACCTGCTCCACATCGGGCACGTCAGGCTGCTCGAGGAGGCGAAGAAGTTCGGCGACGCGCTCATCGTCGCGATCAACTCCGACGCGTCGGCGCGGCGCGTCAAGGGCCCGGGCCGGCCCATCATTCCGGAGGACGCTCGCGCCGGGATGCTGGCCGCGCTCGAGTGCGTCGACTACGTGACCGTCTACGACGAGGATACGCCCATTCCGCTGTTGAAGATCGTGCGGCCGGATGTTATCGTCAAGGGCGCCGAGTATGGCAAGAAGGGCGTCGTCGGCGGACAGCTCGTCGAGTCGATGGGCGGCCGCATCGAGAACGTGTTGATGGTCGACGGGTTCTCGACGACGCAGATCGCTAGGCGGGCCGGCCGGAACGCCAGGAAAAAGAGATCGGGAGGCCGAGGCTATGTCGGACAAGGCCGATGAGGTGAGGTCGTCGCTCGACAGATCGGCGGCGGCTCTGGCCGAGCTTTGCGGGCAGGCCGCGGCGGTCGCCGAGATCATCGAAAAGGTCGCCGACTCTCTGCGCAAGGGCGGCTCGCTCTTCCTCTGCGGGAACGGCGGCAGCGCGGCTCAGTGCCAGCACGTCGCGGCCGAGCTGACCGGGCGTTTTAAGCTCGAGCGGCGCGGGCTCCGGGCAGTCTCGCTCACGACCGACACGTCGGCCCTCACGGCCATCGGCAACGACTACGGGTTCGACCAGGTCTTCGCGCGCCAGCTCGAGGCGCTCGCGAGGCCGGGCGACGTCCTGATTGGCCTGAGCACGAGCGGAAGCTCGAAGAACGTCGTCCGCGCGTTCGAGAAAGCTCGGCAGATGGGCGTGGCGACCATCGCGCTTGTCGGCCCGAAGGGCGGCGAGCTGGCCGACCTGGCCGACGCGTGCCTGGCCGCACCGGGCGAAGCGACGGCGGTCGTGCAGGAGTGCCACATCGCCGCGCTCCACGCGATGTGCGAGATCGTCGAACGAGATCTCCCAGGTTAAGGAAACCCGATGAGCAGAAAAGCCGTTTTCCTCGACCGCGACGGGACGATTATTCCGAACACGGGTGGGTTCTCGGCCGACCCGGACGTCGAGCCGCTGCTCGAAGCGATCGATGCGATTAAAAGGCTGCGGGCCGCCGGATTCCTCATCGTCGTCGTCTCGAACCAGTCGGGCGTCGCCCGCGGATACTACACCGAGGGCGAGCTCGCGGCAATGCACGAGGCGCTGCTCGAAAAGTTCGCGGACGCCGGAGCGCCCATCGACGCCATCTACTACTGCCCGCACCATCCCACGGAGGGCACGGCGCCGGAATACACGATCGACTGCGACTGCCGCAAGCCGAGGCCGGGGATGTTCATTCGCGCGGCCGAGGAGCGCGACATCGACCTCGCCGCCTCGTACATGGTGGGCGACGCCGAACGCGACATCGAGGCGGCGCGGGCCGCGGGCTGCAAGGGCACGGCCGTCATCATGCCCGACCAGCTCGACACCTTCCCGCTCGACTTCGCCACGGGCGCTCAGTGGCAGCAGATGATGGCGGAGATGGAGAACGCGGCCGAGACGGGCGCCGATGCAATCGTGCCCGACGTCGAGGTCGCCGCGAACTGGATCCTCGAAATGGAAGCGCAAGAGAATGGCTGACCGGATAAGGCTGGCCGTGCTGCTCTCGGGCGGCGGGACGACGCTCGAGAACATGTTCGCGAAGATCGACGAGGGCACGCTCGACGCCGAGGTCGCCGTCGTCATCGCCACACGGCCCGATGCCTACGGGCTCGTGCGCGCAAAGAACCACGGAGCCGAGGCCGTCGTCCTCGAACGGAAGAAGTTCAAGAACTCCGCCTCGTTCAGCGACGCGCTGAACGCGAAGCTCGACGAGTACGACATCGATCTCGTCTGCCTCGCCGGCTTCATGGTGATCTGGAAGATGTCCGACAAGTATCTCGGCCGCGTTATGAACATCCATCCCGCGCTCATCCCGGCCTTCTGCGGCAAGGGCTGCTACGGGCACTTCGTCCACGAGGCCGTGCTCGAATACGGCGCGAAGGTCAGCGGCTGCACGGTACACTTCGCCGACCGCGTGTACGACCACGGGCCCGTGATCGTACAGAAGACCGTCCCCGTGCTCGACGACGACACGCCGGAGGCCCTCGCCGCGCGCGTGTTCGAGAAGGAATGCGAAGCGTATCCCGAGGCCATCCAGCTCTTCGCCGAAGGGCGGCTGCGGATAGAGGATCGGCGCGTCCGGGTGTTGCCTCCACACTCCGACCCGAATCCGCCCCCCTGTTCAGATCCTAATCCTAATCTTAATCCTAATCTTAATCCTAATCTTAATCCTAATCCTAATCCTAATCCCACCTCCGGCTCCGGCAACGAATGACACGACCTTTTGACCACGAGAAGCTGGATGTCTATCGCGAAGCGATGCGCTTTGTCGTCTGGGTGCATGGCGCGCTGGAGAAGATCCCCAAGCGTTCGTCGGTTTACGATCAACTGGAACGGGCGTCAACCTCCATCCCCCTGAACATCGCAGAAGGAAACGGCAAGTTCACCGGCTCTGACCGGTGTCGGTTCTTTGACATGGCTCGCGGGTCTGCGCTGGAATCCGCCGCTTGTCTGGATGTCGCTGCCGCCAAGGGACAACTCTCGGCGCCCGAAGCTGCGTCCGGCAAGGAAATGCTGTTACACATCGTGTCGATGCTGGTGGGCCTGATCAAGGCGAATTCGGCGACACGGGTGCATGAGGGCGAGGCGGGCTACGGTGACGCGGACGGTGATTAGGATTAGGATCGAAGGGCGGCGGGTGCGCATTCTGCCGAGAACAGCATAGGTCCTATAGGACCTATAAGACCTATAGTGGGCCGGTGGTATGGGGCGCCATCTCTTTATTATCGCGGGCGAGGCGTCGGGCGACGCGTACGGCGCGGCGCTCGCGGCCGAGCTCGTTAAGCAGGACCCGCTCGTCCGCATGTCGGGGCTCGGCGGGCCGAAGATGGCCGCGGCCGGCGTCGACCTGCATCAGGACATCACGTCGCACGCGATGATGGGATTCGCCGGCCTGATCGAGAACATCGGCGGGCTCTTCCGCGCGTACCGCCGCACCGTCGACCGCCTCAGCATCGAGCGGCCCGACGCCATCGTCCTCATCGACTTCCCCGAGTTCAACCTCCGGGTCGCGCGGCACGCGAAGCGGATCGGCGTGCCCGTCGTCTATTACGTCGGCCCGCAGGTGTGGGCGTGGCGGACGGGCCGCGTGAGGAAGATCGCGAACCGCGTCCGCAAGATGCTCGTCCTCTTCGAGTTCGAGAAGAAGTTGTACGAGGAGGCCGGCGTCGACGTCACACACGTCGGCCATCCGCTGCTCGACACGATGGCGGACAAGCTCGGCGAGAGCGACCGGTCGGCCGTCCGCCGCTCGCTCGGCCTGCCCGAGTCGGGCACCGTCATCGGCCTGCTCCCCGGCAGCCGCCGCAAGGAGATCGAATACATCTATCCCGTCCTGCTCGAGTCGGCCGGGATATTGCAGCGCAAGCTGGAAGACGTCACGTTCGTCACGGCCCGCGCCGACAAGATCGAGCCGGCTCTGCTCGAGAAGGTCGCGGCGAAACACGGGGGCGAGCCGAAGGTGGTCGCCGGCCGCACGCACGACGTGATGCTCGCGTCGGACTTGCTCCTGATCGCCTCGGGCACGGCGACGCTCGAGGCCGGGCTGCTCGGCACGCCGATGGTCGTCACGTACCAGGGCCCGCTGCTCTCCTACATCATATTCGGCATGCTGCTCTGCCCCGGCCATCTCGCGCTGGCCAACATCGTCGCCGAGAAGCCGGTCGTGCCGGAGCTCTACATGATCAACGCGAGGCCGGAGAAGATCGCGGCGGCGGCGCTCGAGATCCTGCGCGACGGCGGCGACGCGATGCGGCGGGAGCTCGGCGTCATACGCGAGAAGCTCGGCCGGCCCGGCGCGAGCGCCCGCGCCGCCGAAGAAATCCTGAAGATCATCTGATGTACGCGCTCAGCGTGGCGCGCCGTGCCGCTTTCCCTCCGCGACGATCCCGTGCGGCGTCATCCGAAAGCCGCGGTACGGGTGCTCGTACGCGGGCGTCTTGCCCATCGAGACGCGGATGATGAGATCTTTCGGGAAGAGCAGCGCGGAATGCAGATTCATCCCGCCGAGTGGCACGCCCTCGGCGCCCGCGAAGTTCATCGTGCGGTCGATTCGCCCGTGATTCTTTTGGATCAGCTCGTCGAGCGTATCGTACCGCGACGAGAGGAACGAGAATCGGTCGAGCAGGTTGGGGCCGTGGAGTTTCCGGAAGCTGTTGGCGGCAAGCACGCAGCCTTTTTTCGCGCGGCGTACGGCGACGGCCCCGTGGTCGAACTCGACCATCACCGCGTCGGGCGGGTCGCCGCCCGCGATCAGCATGTTGGTGCCGCACGCGCGCGGGCCCTTCTCGACGATCTCGAGCCCCTGTTCCACCGTCGACGCGTACTGAGCAACCTTGCGAAGCATGAAGCACGTGGAGACCGCCTTCAACGAGCTGTCCCGGCCGTCATATGACGTGTTGTTGGAGGTGACGATGCCCTTCTCGTTCATCAGCGTCCAGCCGTTGATGATGCCGCACCACGCGACCGTGACAAAGGCGTGGCCCTTGTCGGGCTTGGCGTGCATCAGGATGGCGCCGTACTCGCCGATACCGTGGTCGGTCCAATCGAGGTTGCGCCCCGCGATGAGTTCGCCGCCCTTCGTCGCCGGGCCGAAGCAGGCGAACGACGAGCACTGCTGAGCGGGCGTGTCGTTCTCGTCGCGTTCGTCTTTGTCCGTGCCGAACAGCTCGGGATGCGACCACAGCCCGCGGTCGACGTCGCCATAGAGCTGCATCGCGACGCAGTCCCAATAGTCAATCTCCGCCGCCCGGGCGAGCGCCTTGAGCTCCCGGCGGAAGGGCTCGGGCTGGTGCTTCTCCATCAGTCTGACGCCTTGCATGAAGCGGTCGTAGCTGGAGTGGTACTGGTCCCTGATGAGCGCCTTACAGGCCCGCTGAATCTGCGGCTTGAGGAGGCGGCCGTGTTGCTCGCCCATCTCCTCGGGCGAGCCCTCGACGTGCAGGACGAGGTAGCCGTTGATCTGTTCGAGCCGGCCGCGGCCGTATGTGCCCGGCTGAGCTTTCGGCGGCGGGTCGCGGTAGCCCCACCACAACGCAACGAGCAGCGCGGCGACCGCGAGCCAGCGAAGATAATTCAGGACTGTCGTCGTCCGCTTATTCAAGTATCTCCCTCGGCACGCCGATGTCGACGATGGTCACATCCCCGCACGTCGCCGGGCCGCTGCCGCGCGTGAAGCCGATCTTCGGGAGCGCGAACGTGGCCGTGCGGGTCGCGCGAACACAGCCGCCGAGAATCTCGCCCGCGTTGGCGTCGAGGCCGGACGGGATGTCGACGGCGAGCACGGGCTTTCCGGCGGCGTTGATGGCGCTGATGGCGGCGAGGAACGGCTCGCGGACCTCGCCCGAGAGGCCGGTCCCCAGCATCGCGTCGATGATCAGATCGCATTCCGCGAAGTCGAGTTCATCGGGTCTGGCGTCGCGGATGTCGAGCTTCATTTTTTCGGCGATGCGGAGGTTGATGAGCGCGTCGCCGCCA
Organism: Planctomycetota bacterium; assembly: GCA_043819695.1. Taxonomy (GTDB): domain Bacteria; phylum Planctomycetota; class PUPC01; order PUPC01; family PUPC01; genus CAYLQD01. Next base: position 241 of record JBDREM010000040.1, on the reverse strand, counting down.
ATCTTCTCGCGCGGCGCAAGCAGGTGCACGGTGACGCCGATGCCGCGGTTGTGGAGGTGCCGTGCGACTACGAACCCGTCGCCGCCGTTATTGCCGCGGCCGCAGACGATCGCGGCGTGTGCGTCCGCGGTGTCGCCGAGCATTTCGAGTGCGACGTCGGCCGCGCCGCGGCCGGCGTTCTCCATCAGGATCACGCCCGGCATCGCGTAGTCTTCGATCGCGATCCGGTCGGCCTCGCGGA
>JBDREM010000039.1:0-3316 GCA_043819695.1 Planctomycetota bacterium | reverse complement strand
GCGCCGCAGACGCGTCCAAAGGCACCGCTACCGACTTCCAGCTTACCTCCGAACAAGTCGTTTGACGTTGGCGTCCAACCTCGTTTCGAGGCTGTGAGAGGCGATTTCTTTTCCGGGACGTGCGGGAACTCGGTGCGCCCTTAGTCAGCGCGCGAAAATCCCGGACGTGCGGCGCTAATTCCCGGACGAAATCGCGGACAGACCCTCCCTGGGAACCCCCTCAGCTTTGTGCGGCGCCGGTTCGGCACCGCTCGGCAGGTTAGAACTCGCAAAAAAGTCCGCGAGTTATAAGACGGCCGTTCGATGGGCCATCGAACCGTCCTCCAAGCCGCTCACGTTAGCCTCCGAGCGGGACCTTGTGCTGCCCGGCAGCCGCGGCCGACACGCCGACGCTGCCGACCAGCGGCCGGCTCCGAGCGTCCGGCGCGTTAATCTGCGTGCCGACGTTCAAGATGTTCACCTGCTGGGTATAGACGGGCGGCTCAGTGGGAGGCGTATAGCCGCTCGGCTCAAGCTTCCGGGCTTCTTGCAAGAGCGACAAGATAGTCTCACCCTGAAGCCGGGCGAACTCAACAGCCAAACCCGCCAGCTCATTCTGAAGCCGTTCTAGCCTCAGGCCCTTGCCGGCAAAATAAGGCTCCTCTCGAAGCCCAGCCTGCCAGCCTTGGAGTTCCGTAATGCGCAGCCGCAATTCTTCGGCCCGTTCGATGTCCCCTGCGCGCGCTTCGCGCACACCCTCCTTCGTGCGAACGCGAATCTCGTTTTCCCGCATGGCATCGACCGTGAGCTCTTCCGGCGTCCGTTCAACGGCTCCAAACCGCTGAGCCTTCGTGATAAAACGACGCCGCCCGCCCACCTCCGTCTCCCCGAGCGCCGCGATCTGTTCCCGCGCACCTGCGATGACACCGGGCCGGCGTTGTTGCAGTTCGGCGATGGTCTTCTTGACTTGTCCGGGTTCCAGCGCGACTCCCATCGCCTGCAACTGCGCCGCGAGAATCGCTTCGTCAGCGGTCATCTGCTCCATCGCGGCCAGCGGCGCGACCGTCACTGCTGTTTCCCGCTTGAAACCGGCGCGCTCGATCTGCCGTCGGATGTTGCCCGCGGCCTTCTCGGTCTCCGCGTTGAGCGCCCCGTAGCGTTGAAGCGTGTCCCCCATTGCGTCAGAGGCCCCCGCGAACGAGGTCTTGAGGGTCTTGTAGCTCTCGTCGAGCTTCTCTTGCTCTTCCCGGAGCTTGGCAAACTCGGCACGGATATACCCAACAACCGAGATGACGGCGGTCAGCCCGGCGAGTGCGCCTCCGAAGCCGATCGCGGCCCTTTGCCCACTCATGAGCAATTCGACTAGACCACCTACGTCTCCTACGGCGCCACTGAACTGCCCACCCATAACACGAACCGCAGCACCTAACTTTTCTTTCTGCTTGGTCAGCTCCTCCGTGGAGCCGGCCGCCTTCTTTTCCTGGGCCGCCAGTTTACCAAGCCCGTCGAGCTCCTTATTGAGGTTCCGTTCAAGATCGGAGACATCCTCCCCCTTGGCGCGTTTTCCCTTGATGTCGGCGACGAGCTGCTCGACGCGCGCGGCCTTCTTCTCGATCTGGCTGGTGTCCAGGTCGAGCCGGAATACTTCGGTCTCACCCATCGTGAATCCTCAGGCATCGTCCGCGGCTGGCAGTTCGAAGCCGTGGGGCCAATCCTCTGTCGTGATGGTCGCGGGCCCATCGTCGGCGGCCAGCCCCGCTTCCCGATAACACTCTACGAGGTCCTCGGCACGCCTGGCCACGCGAAGCGCCTCAGCGCCGACCGCGCCGACCGCGCGAGTCGCCAGGCCAAATAGCCGCCTGGATTCGCGCGCCTCTTCCAGCAACGCAAGACAGGTCGCGCGGTCCAGCGCACCGCCCGCGTCGAGTCCGGCTTGCAGCTCGTCAAGTTGTATATCGCTGATTCCCAACACTCACCTTGCGCCACGGCCGGGCCGGCCGACCGCCGGGAGGTATTCGACGGCCAGCCAAGCCCGAGACCGCGCTTGTCCCCAGGGCAGCGCCTGACAATCACTCGCCGCTTACGATCGCATCCCACTGAGCCTGGAGCGTCGCCAGCTCGCGGTCCGCCGCGAGCGCGTCCTGCAACCGGCCTTCGATCTGGCTGACGCCCTGGCGCATCTTCGCGAGCTTGGGCTCCCACTCCCCTTCGAGCTTCGCGCAAGCCTCTTTGTATTCGCGCTGCGCATCGCTCAGCGACACACGCTTCCGACCAAGGTCCACGCGCACGGTTTCGGCCTGGCCGGCGAGCTCGCCAAATTGAGCGAGCCGCTGCACGAGCTCGACGTCGCCGTTCAGGTCGTCGGCCGAGCGTTTGAGCGTTTCCATTGCGGCCGCAACCTGCTCTTCATCACCCTCCTGGAGTGAGCCCTTCAGCAGGGCGTCACAGTAAACTATTGCTGCGCGCTGACGGCGCTTGAGTCCCGCGGCCCTGATTCGTTCTACCAGTGTTCCATCCGACATCTACCTGTCTCCCATTCAAGCCGACCCACGGTCGGCGACACGCATTGTCCACAGCTCGGCGCTCACTGACGCCGACGTAGTAGCCAGCCCTCGATTCCGTCGTGCTTCTGGATTTCGTCTTCGGTCAGCGGCGGCAGACCGAGCAGCCTCAACTCGGCATTGACGTGCTCGATTGCCGTTCCTGACGCCGGCGCCAGTCGGTGGACAGCCATCCTCTCGCGGCATTTGGCGATGACTTCCTCGCGAGTGAGTGGTTCGGTTGCCACCGTAGGATGGCGGGCCGCTCGACGAGCTGCACGCGCTTCCTCGGCTGATACACCCTCGACCAGGGCCGTCCACTCGTCGCGCGGAGCTTGTTGGCTCACGACCACCAACGAGCGTCGCTCCGCGTCGAGCTTTCGGAACGCGATGTCTGCCGCCTCCAATTCTTCGCGCACATGCCTCTCGAAGTCGGCACGTTCCTGCTCGATGCGCGCCTTGGTCTCGCGGAGCGCGTCCTTCGCTTTCGCGCACGGCCCGTCGAGCTTTCGTGCTTGTCGCTCGGCGTCCTCGGAAGCCGCCAACGCACGCACGAGCGCGATATCGTTCGGTAGATCGGCGGGTTCACGCCCTAGAACCTGCATGACCGCGGCCAAACTCTCAGTGTCGCCGGGCTTGGGCTTGTCGTTTCGCAACAACAGCTCCCGGTACTGCTCGGCGGCTTCGCGCCGGCGCTTCAGCCGGGCGGCCTTGAGCTGGTCGATGGTGCTGGTGGCGGGTTCGGGTTGGTCTTGCTTTTTGGCCATGCGGAATCCTTTCCGTGTCAAGATCAAGCG
>JBDREM010000038.1:0-2576 GCA_043819695.1 Planctomycetota bacterium | reverse complement strand
CACTCAGGGGCCCATCGAGTTCGGTGCGAACTGCGACGGATACATCGTGGAACACTGCGAGGCGTTCACGGGCCTCAATTACTCGTTCGACCTCATCTGTGCGGTCAACGCAGGCGCGGCCGGCGAAATGATCGAGAACGTTACCGACCGCGGCGATCTCACCGCAGCGGTCACGTCGGTCGGCACGGCAGCCACGTCTGTCGGCACGGCAGTCGGCTCGCTCCACACGGTTACGGACGCCGCCGTGGCCTCGCTCCACACGGTCACCGACGCCGCAGTGGCCTCGCTTCATACCGTCACCGATACCGGCGTCACGTCGGTCGGGACGGCGGCCGGCTCGCTTCACACCGTCACCGATGCCGCAGTGGCCTCGCTCCACACCGTCACCGACGCGGCCGTGGCCTCGCTTCATACCGTCACCGATACTGGCGTCACGTCAGTCGGCACGGCGGTCACCGGGCCGGGCCGCGCTCTGCACTTCACCAAGACGATCAGCGACGACAGCATCCCGAGCAACGCCCAGAGCTTCGCGCTGTTCACGGCGACGGGCGACGTCCTCATCGAGGAGATCATCTTCTCGAAGGACGGCACGGCCCTGGCGGCGATGACCAACATCGAGCTGAGCTGCAACAACGCCTTCGGCCTCACCGGGCTGGCAAATGATCTGTTCGTGAACGTCGTCGGCGGTCTGGCTGGGAACCTCACGCTCAGGGCGACTGACGGCGGAGTCACCCCGTGGGTTCCGCGAGTCCTCGAGAACACCAAGATCCTCTACATGCACGGCTCCGATGCAGCCGGAAACTCCGGCGGGCAGATCAAGGTCACCGCGATCGCCTACGGGCTCACGGCCGGCGCGTCGCTCGCATAGGGCTGGCGGTGACAGCGAAAACCAGGGGAGAGCTCCTCCCGGAGCTCTCTCCGCTTTTTGAGATGAGCAGGATGCCGTGCAGCGACCCGGCCTGGATCGAAATCGCCGCCCGGAAAATCCTGCGCGAGCAGCCCAAGTCCGTTCTCGACGTCGGCGTCGGGTTCGGCATGGGCGGAATGGTCGCCCGCGAATACGGCGACGCCATGTTCGGCCGCCCCGCGCGCGAACAGTGGACGGTCCGGCTCGACGGCATCGAGGCCTTCTCCGCGTACATCATGCCCCACCAGAAGGCGATCTACAGCAACATCTATCTCGGCGATGCGCTTGCGGCCTTGCCGCAACTCGGAACGTACGACCTGGCGCTCTGCATCGACGTGCTCGAGCACTTCGAGCGCGAGAAGGGGCTTGAGTTGCTGCGGCTGATTGACGAGCACGCCGCGCACTTCCTCATCAGCACCCCGGAGGTCTTCTTCCCCCAGGACGCAGCGTGCGGCAACGAAGCGGAAAAGCACCGGGACGTCTGGACGCCGGCCGAGCTCGCCGGGTGGGGTACGGTGACGACATGCGAAACTGGAATGAGTTACGGCCGATTGCTCGTGGTGGAAAAATGAAGATCGCTCACTTCGGACCATTCGCCCCCTGGCTCGCCGGCATCTACGAGGCGGCGCGGGACATGGTCAAGGCCGATATCGGCCAGGGCCACGATGCGGTTTTCGTCGACGTCGGCAAGACCAAGAAGGACGGCGTCCACCAGCCGCCGCAGGTCGGAGCGATTGACGACCGGGCGGGGTTCCCGCTTCAAACCGTCTCGTTCGAGGCCGCGCTCGATACCGACGTGCTCGTTATGCATCAGAGCGCGCCCGACAACTGGCTCGTCCGCACGAGCAGCCCGATAATCTGGATGCTCCACGGCCGCCCGCTCGCCTCGTTCCGCCCGGAACAGAAGGGCGTGCCCGGGAATACGTACACGCACACCCGCGAGCTCGCCAACTGGCCCCGCGTCCGCCGAATGGTCACCTTGTGGCCCGAGCACGTCCCGTTCTGGCAGGTGCTCGTGCCCGAAGAAAAGCTCGTCTGCATCGGTCCGCCGCCCGTCGACCGCGACCGCTTCAGCCCGGACGGCCCGCGCCACGACTTCGGCGGCCGCGCAGGCAAATGGAACATCCTCATCGCCGACACCTGGCGCGATGACGTTGACATCTTCGAGGTCGCGCACGCGCCCTTGCTGCTCGCCGAGCGAAGGCCCGGGCTCAAGGTTCATTTCTGCGCGGTCGAACAGCCGTTCGGCCCCTGGAATTCCATTTTCGACGCCTACGACCGGCTCGGGATCAAGGGCCATCTCTACGAGCGGGTCGCCAATATCGACCAGCTCTACCGCGCCAGCGATCTGCTCTTGACCCCGCACCGAATCGCCACGCGCACGATGGCCGAATGCCTCTCGTGCGGGACGCCCGTCGTCGCCGCCGAGCCCTGCTCGCATACGCGCTACAGCGGCATTCCCGAAGCCCCGGAGACGATGGCCGCGGCCATCGCCCACGCCCTCGACGCCGGCGACGTCGCCCGCGCCGCCGCGCTCGAGGCGGCGGACGCATTCGGCCTCGAGGCCTTCGGACAAAAGATGAACGCGGTTTACGAGCGAGCCCTTGCGGGCGAACCTTCGCCCACTGGAGCCCGGAGCGGATCGGCTTCGCTCCCCGATCCCCCGGGC
>JBDREM010000037.1:0-13768 GCA_043819695.1 Planctomycetota bacterium | reverse complement strand
TGCTTGCCCAAGACGGGTGCAAAAGCCTGCAATTCCTTGCAGTCTAATGCACGCTCGGTGATGGCAAGCGAGGCAAGGGGGGAAATCACAGAACGCAGCGAAATGGCCGTTTCAAGCCATTCTGTTGCATCTGGCGGAGAGGGCGGGATTCGAACCCGCGGAAGAGGTATGAACCCCTTCAACAGTTTAGCAAACTGCCGCTTTCGACCACTCAGCCACCTCTCCGGTCGAATGTCTGGTGGGCCCGCAGGGATTCGAACCCCGGACCAACGGATTATGAGTCCGCTGCTCTAACCGCTGAGCTACGGGCCCCAGGCTCTTGGAACGCAGAGCGCTGCGAACTTATGACCCCCAACCGGTTTGCCTTGTCGACAATCAGTAGCCAACCCATGTACCAGCATGCTGAGCCCGCACGTTCAATGTACAGTTTAATCCTGTCCTAGTCAAGAACATCTGCCACTCAAGTCGGGGCTGACGGGCACATGGTACCCCCCTTGAGCCGCGAGAAGTATATCGACTTGGACGGGAGGAAGCAAGAAGATTGCGGTGTCGCGCTGTGGCTCAAGCTGGTGGCGGTTCTCCGCGTGTGACCGCCGCGGGCGGCTGGAGTTCTTCCGCCGCAGGTTTACCAGTTCTGCCAGGTGGCGATCTTGTTCCAGAAGTCGAACGGGCCGGCGAAGTCTTCGATGAGGAATCCCCGAAAGGACATCAGCACGGTCCGCAGTGCACCCGTCGGCGACCTTCGAATGGCAAGAGATGGTTGATGCTGATGGAAGGGCGCCGGGTCTGCAAGCAGCGCAAGTGCTCGCGTCAGAACGCGGACGGAGTTTTCGGGAGGCACAGGTATCTCGTCCGACGGTTCACTTCGCGCCGGGGAGTTCGTGCTCCGAGCCCCATGGCATGTCGCCATCGAGCGCGGATACGCGAGCCTGGAACTTCCATCCCCTGCCGGAGTTTTCGACCTTGAAGACAAAGAGGTTAAGTTCGTAGCCGGGCTTGAACATGATCTCAACCTTGTCCTGGTTGATAGCGAAGTCGCGCGGCCCCCTGGCGGCGTGTACGAGCTTGCCGTTCAGGAACGCCTTCAGTCCACCGCTGCTGGCTTTTTCCGGCCCGCCTGAGACTGAGAACATGACAACTGAAATGACAGCTCTTTTTCGGCCTGCAGTGGGACGCCGGAAAATGCCAAGGGGCGACAGAAACTGCGTCGCCCCCTTCTTTAGCTCCTGTACGTCATGACAAGGCGAGGACTAAGGACATCTTCAGGCAGCTTCATGCAGACAGGGACGCGCACCGGCAGAAGAGGGGAAATGGTCGGGGTGACTGGATTTGAACCAGCGGCCTCTACGTCCCGAACGTAGCGCTCTAGCCAAACTGAGCTACACCCCGCCCGACACAGGAACGAAGCTGCGCGACGGACCCTCAAGCGAAGCCGCGCCGCCATATGCCTGTATCACTTTTTCTTGTGACGACTCGCCTTTCGAAGCTTGTCGCGCTTGTGCTTGGCAATCTTCTTCTTGCGGCGTTTCCTGCCACAGGGCACCATGTATGCTCCTATTAGTCGTCTTCGTCGCTGTCGGGCGACTGAGCGCACGCGCCCACGAGGTCGTCTTCGTCGAACAACGGCTCGCCGTCCCAGTCGCCTACAAGAGCATACTCTATCCGCCGCCGTGGTTCAAGTACCAATTTGCGGTGTCGCTGGCGAATCAACTCGATCCGCGATTTGCTGGTATCCATCGTTCATCTCCTGTTTCGGCCAAGTTTGGTCAGCCAAGTCTGGTCTGCAGCGGTAAAAGGGTGCACAGTGTATGCACGGGTTGCGTTTTGTCAAACTCTTTTTCTTTGTTTTTTTTCGGGTGGCGGCTGGGCGGGAGCGCGAGGCCGGCACGTGCGCCAAGTTCGCGGCTTGGAATCGGTTATGCCGTGACTGCCCGGCGTCCGGCGTGGCCGGTTCTCCCGGCGCTCGCGCGGCGGCCCGGGCGAAAATGCGGCTCAGTATGTGCCGTACCGGTGCGCGGCCTCGTACATCGCCACGACGTTCTCCGTCGGCGAGTTGTCCTGCAGGGCGTGTGTCGGTGCGAAGCAGTATCCGCCGCCGGGCATCAGTATGTCGAGCGTCTTGCGGCAGTCGTCGATCACGTCCTGGACTGTGCCGTATGCGACGGGCCCGGCCGTGCTGATGCATCCGTGGAAGGCGAGCCGCCCGCCGAACGTCCGCTTCAGGTATTCGGGGCTCATGTCTTTCGCCTCGGGCTGAAGCGTGTCGACGACGTGAATTCCCATCTCGATGAAGTCTTCGTAGGCCCAACTGCTCGAGCCGCAGGTGTGGATCATCACGTAGACGTCGTGGGCTTTGGCCAGGTCGCAGTATTTCTGGTAGGCCGGCCGGATATGTTTCCGGAAGAGGTCGAGGCTTATTATCGGGCCGATCTGCGTGCCGAGGTCCTCGCCGACGTGGATGTAGTCGACGCCGCCGTTGGCGGCCTCGAGGATGCGGCGCGTGATCTCGATCTGTATGTCCACGCGGCGCTTGGCCAGCAGCAGGCCGGCGGGATCGTCGGTGACGAGGTCGATGAGCGTCTGCTCCATCGTGCGCAGCATGCCGTTGCCGTTGATGATGTCGCCGAACCCGCCGGAGCCGTTGATGGCGAATTGCTCGTTCTGCTTGCACTGTTCGGCGACGCCGGAGTAATCGAAGTCGTCGGGATTGGGCATGGGCCAGTTGGCGACGGTCTCTTCGTCGGCGTCCTTGAGCGGGAAGTCGCAGTAGTCCCAGTAGCTGCCGCTGTCGTGCTCGATGCACCGGCGATGGATGCCCCAGTTGTCGACGCTGCGGCCGGGCACTTCCTCGTGCAGCCTGGGGCCGGTATAGCGGGCGCCGACGTGGCGGAAGTCGACGCCGAGTATCTCGCTCAGCTCGCGGCCGTCGCCGCGAACGTCCTTGTAGTAGTCGCGCAGGCGCTTGTCGATCCCGCCGTTCGCTCCGTAGCTGACGGGCACGCGGTCGGGCTCCTGGTTTGCGAACGTGGTCAGGACACGTTCCTTCGATGTCATCCCTTTCTTTGGCACAGGCAGACTCCTTGCGGTTCGTCAGTCGAAGACCTCGTGCATGCGGCCGCAGTAATGGCGAACCAGGTCGTACTCGGCGCCGGGCGCGATCCGGTGGTCGGGGCAGGGGATGTAGCCGCCGAGCTCGAGCAGCGGCCGGAGCCGCTCGACGTCGACGGCCGCGCGGTCGCGCGCGAACACGTTCTGCCGGTTGAAGTCGAAGCCGATCTTGGCGGCGAGCGCGTTGTCAACGTCGTTCCCCTCGTATCGAAGGACAGCCGGCGCGCGTTCGCGGCTCGTCATTGGCCCCGTCCCTCGCAAGTCTTCACTGTGACAGCTGGCCCGCCTCCTCGGCATACTCGCGGAACAGCTTGAGATAAAGCCGGTAGTCATCGAGCGAGACGCCCGGCGGCGTCTGATGATCGCAACTGATGATCAGCCCGCCCTCCTTCGCCACGGGCAGCAGGCGCTCGAACTCGGCCCGCATCGCCGCCTCGCCCTTGTTCATCACCATCTTGTCGTAGCAGCCGATGAACCGCATCCGCGGATGCTCCTCGCGGACCTTCGCCACGTCGACACCGGCCTGCCGTTCGAGCGGCAGGATGCCGTCGAGTCCGGCCTCCTCGAACCACCCGGCGGGCACGGTGATGTCGCCGTCGGAATCGACGATCGTGATAACGCCCGCCTCCTTGAGCCGCGGGATCACCTTGCCGTAGTACGGCAGCATGAACTCGTCGAATAGCTTCTTCGAGAGCATCGGCCCGTGGTTGTAGCTCATGTCCTCGGCGAACGTCATGAAGTCGGGCGTGATGATCGAGAGCAGCTCGTCGATGACGCGGAGCTGCCAATCGCTGAGGTCCTCGTTGATGCGATGCATCAGCTCGGGGTGGTCGTAGAACGCGAACATGTGCGGCTCGATGCCGAAGAGGCCGCGGGCGAACCAGAAGAATCCGTCGAGCGTGAACCAGACTGCGACGTCGCCGCGTTCCTGATCCGCCGCCCACTTCGTCCACGTGTCGCGGTCGACCGCCGGCCATCGGAAAAGATGCGGGCGAATGTTCTTCTCGTAGTCGTCCATGTCCGTGACGATGCCGGCCCCGTGATACGGCGGCTGCGGGCAACTGTCCTTCCGCGAGCCGAACCAGCCCTGGCAGGCGATGTCCATCTCGAAATAGCGGTTGATCTCGAGCCAGCCGAGTTCGGCCGGCAGGCCCTCAGAGCGCCAGCGCTCGATCGTCTTGTCCCACCAGCCCGCCCATTCATAGACAGGCAGCCGGTCGAACGGCTGGAAGTTCGTCACCGCCTGGAAGCGTTCACGCGTTGTCATTTCTGCCGTCATCGAGCTCGTTCCCTGTACGCCGCCTCAGAGCTGGCCGACCGGCGCGGCAAGGATACCGCGCATCCTGCGTGTGTCAAGCGCGCGGCCGCCCCACGCGCGTTCGCGCGGACAGCGTCGGGACGAGCGCCCGTCGCCCCTGCAATGCCACGCAGCCGGGAAGCGGCCATGCGCCGGTGGTGTGACACGGACGGCCCGCGCGGCTTGCCTATGGCGATTCGAGGATTATGTTACCGTTCCTTGTTGCGCTCCCGCTCGAACCAGTCCGGCTCCGTGTCGTAATCCCCTTCGTTCTTCCGGCGGCCCTTCCGGAACAGGTTCCGGCGGTTGAGGTACGAGAAGATATTGCGTACCAGCCTGCGGCGCCGGCTTTCCTTCCGGCGATTCTTGTCTTCCGCTTCCGACATGCCCGGTTTCCCGCAAGAATCAGACCGCCTGACATTCTAAACGACCGCGCGTGATTGTGCAACATCGCGCGCCTGTTCCTCCGGCCACTTGTGAAACGCACTCGACCTCACCACACAGGCTCCAGAACGGTTACGCGCCGGTCAACCCCTGCCACAATGACCTGCAGCGGCGCCCCTCGGAGCGAAGCCGCGCCAAATTTGACACCATACCGGCACAGGGCTAGAATGCAGGTCAGGCTCTGTCTGACAAATGCAGGCACAAGCGCCGGCTCGCGGAGTGTGGTGAACCCGTTATGGACAGTAGTGGTTGCGAAAGCGAGAATTGAAAACCACAGTCCACCGCGTTCGCCCTCTTGCCGTTCGATGGAGGGCGGGCTGCTGACCGATTCATCAGGCAGAGCCCAGGAGGAATTCTTTCCCGTGAGAGCCGTCCTGCTCCTTTGCCTTTGCTCTGTGTTCCTCGCGGCCGTCGCGGCCGCGGCCGAGGACCGGCAGGAGTCGCTCTACGTCGGCGTTGCCGATAACGCTGCGGAGAAGCTCGCCGAGCTCGATGGGCTCGTCCGCGCGAAGCAATGGGACAAGGCGGCCGAGGCGGCGCAGAAACACATCGAGGCCGGCGGCGGACTGTTCGAGACGCGGGGCGGCGTGTACGTGTCGTTCGCCGAGAAAGTGCGCCGCAACGTGCTGTCGTGGCCGGCGGCCGGTATTCGTGCGTACCGCGCGCGTTATGACGCGCCGGCTCGGAAGCTCTACGACGCGGCCCGCGAGGCGAGAGATGTCCGCGGTCTCGCCGAGGTCGTCCGGCGCTACCTGCCTGCGTCCGCCGGCGTGCCCGCACTGGCCGCTCTCGCCGAGCTGCGGGGCGAGCGCGGCGAACTGAGCGCGGCCGAGCGCGCGCTCGAACGCGCCGCCGCGCTCGCGCCGGGCGCGCAACTCGAGGCCAAGCTAAAGGCCGTCCGCGCGGCGCTGGCACGGCAGGACGCGGCCGCCGCGCAGACCACGCCCGGCGTCCCGTTCGAGATCGGCCACCGGCGGTGGTCGTTCCGTATCGAAGACGCCGACGTCGACGCGGGCATGGCCGCGGGCCTGCGGGCGAGAGGATTCCGCGTGCCGAGGATCATTCATCCCGCGGCCGCGGGCGGCAGCATGTTCGTGCAGACGACACAGCGGGTCGACGCCGTCGACATCGCGACCGGCAAGCTGCTGTGGAAGCATCCCGAGCGGCCGCGCCGAGCCGGAGGCCGCGGCTGCGCCGACGCCGTGCTCGCGCCCGTTGTTCGCGCCGGGCGAGTATACGCGTTCGTCTCGGGCGAACTGGTCGCGCTCGCCGCCGGGTCGGGCCGCCGGGTCTGGGGCGTCTCCGACATCGCCGCCGAGGGGGCCGCGCCGAGAGGCCCCAACGCTCGCGCAGAGGCGAACGTGCTCGTCAACTCGGCCGCCGCCGCCGCGGGCAAGGTGTTTGTTTGCGCCGCCGCCGTAGGGCAGGAGACGGAATCGTTCGTTGTCGCCGTCGACGCGCAAACGGGCGCGGTAATCTGGCGCCGGAAGCTCTGCTCGCAGGCGTTCCGTGGGATCCTTGGCCGGGGCTCGCACCCGGCTCCGCCCGTGTACGACGAGGGCACGGTCTACGTCTCGACCAACCTCGGAGCGGCCGCGGCCATCGACGCCGAGACGGGCGAGGTGCGCTGGCTCGCACGCTACGACTCGTTCGGCGCCGCCCGGCGGCGAGCGGCGCTCGAAGCCGATGACTGTTGGCGGAACGGCCCGCCCGTCGCCTATGGCGGACTGCTGGTCGCGGCGCCGCAGGACTCGGACGACCTGATCGCGTTCGACGCAAACACCGGGCGGCAGCGGTGGCGCGTCCCGCGAATGGGCATGCTGTATCTGGCGGGCGCGGCACATGGCCGCGCGCATGTGACGGGCCAAAGTGCGGCGGCCGTCGACATCAAGACGGGCAAGGTGCTCTGGATTTCGAAGCAGTTCGGCCGGCCGTTCGGACGGCCCGCTCTGCTCGCGCGGTCGCTGCTGATCCCGGTCGACGGTATGGTGCTCGAGCTGAACGCGGCGTCCGGGGCGCTCACTCCCCACTTCGTCCTGCGCGGGCCCGGCAACCTCGTTGCCGCCGGCGACATCCTGCTCTCGGCGTCGTTCGACCGGATCGACGTGTGCCGGAGGATGACGGATGCTCCGCCCATCGAGGCGAGCGTGGCCCCGGCCCCGCGCCCGGAAAAGCTCGACAAGACGAAGAAGCTCACGCCGGTGTGGCGGACGGCGTTCGATACGGCTCACTCGTCGCCGAAAGTTGTCGCCAGCGACGACTCGTCGGTCTTCGTCGCGGCGCGCGACCGCAGCAGGCCCCGCTTCCTTCATTCGGATTCGGTCGAGCGCCGCCGAATCAGCGACGGGCAAGTTATCTGGCGGGCGCACATCGGCGAGTGGCACGGTCAGGCGCACCTCGTGAAGGACAAGCTGATCGTTCGCGGCGCCGCCCAACTCTTTGCGCTCGATACGCGGACCGGCCGCACTCTTTGGTTCGCGCCGGGCGCGGTGAGGGAAACGCCTCCGCGCATCGTTGACAGCGCCGTCGGCGTCGGCCGGGCATTTCTCGTGAGGGCCGGCGGCGACATCCTCGCCGTCGACATCGACGATGGCAAGGAAGTCTGGCGGACGAAGCTCGGCGAGCCGGCCGTGAGCGGTTCGCTGCGCGTCATTGGAAAGAGCGTCGTTGTCTGCGGCGAGGCGTCCGGGACAATTCATTGGCTCGACGCTGCGACCGGCAAGACGACGCGCGAGCTCCGCATCGGCCGCGAAGATAACCGGCTGACGGACCGGCCGGCGTTTCAGGAGCGCAGCGGCCGCCTTTGCCTCGTCGTGGGCGACCGCGAGGTGCGGAACGTCCGCCTCGACACCGGCAGGACGCTCTGGAAGGCCGAGATGCCGTTCGGCATCGGCCGCATCGCGGCGACGCCCGACGAGGGGCGCATCGTCGTCTTCCCCGACCGCTGGTCGTTCGGCGGCGAAGTGACCTGTTTCGACGCGGTGACGGGCAAGCCGCTCTGGCGGCGGAGACCCGTGGCGAGCGACCCTGCGGCCGTGCACGTCGGCGACGGCCTCATCGTGGGTATCGCGGGAAAACTGCGGGCGAACACCATGGTCGCGTGGGAGACGAGCGACGGCAAGACCGCCTGGACCCGCTCGCTTCCGGGCGAGCCGGCGCTCACCGAGGTCGCCGGCGCCGGCCAGTTCGTCGCCGGCACGGGCACGGCGTCCGGCCAGGGCGGCTTTTGCGCTCGCGCGGTAATTGTGCGGACGAAGGACGGCGCGCTTGTGAAGTCGCTGCTCCGGCCCGGCTCGACTTATCTGTCCGCAAGAGAAGCGGGCGGGGCGCTGCTCCTGTGCTCGATGCGCGGCATCGGGGCATATCGGATGACGAGCGAAGCGGGCACGGCCCGCCGCGTCGCCGAACTTCTGAAGTTGAAGGAGCCGCCCCTCGGTGAACTCACCTGGCTCCTGGCTGCGCAGGGCAAGCACGACGATGCGATGGCGCTCCTCGACAAGAAACTGATGGGCGAGTCGGTCGAGGCCGACATTTTCAACCGCCTCCACGAGCAATTGATGGCCATCCGGGAGATGGCCCGCGAACGCCGCGCGACGACGTATGAGGCGCCGTTCTTCCGGACGCCGCCGAAGATCGACGGCCGGCTCCACGAGGACTGGCGGCGCGACCGCGCGGCAATGCTCGACAGGCCGAGGCACATCGAGCGGGTGCAATCGACGCGTAGCACGGGCATCCTGCCCGTGAAGCGCGACGGCCAGGATGGCCGTGCCACGAAGAGATTCTGGCACGGGCCGAACGACCTGTCCGCGACGGTGTACCTCGCGTGGGACGCGCACAACCTGTACCTGGCGGTGGACGTGCGCGACGACGTGCGGACCGTGCACGATTTCCTCGGGCGGGAATGGAAGGGCGACTGCATCATCGTCGCGGCCGACCCCGAGGGCGACGGCGGCTACCGCATGCACGGATCGGACAGCGCGTTCTGGCTCGGGCTGGCGGCCAAGCGCGCGGCCGGCGACGGAGACGAACCGCTCGGCGGCCAGCACTGCGTCAAGATCAAGGAAGACGAGTCGGGCATCGTCTACGAGCTCGCACTGCCCTGGACGGAGCTCGGCGTGGGGCCGCGCGCGGGCGTTCGCTTCGGGCTGAACATCATGGTGATCGACAGCGACGGCGGCGTTGCCGCGAAGGCGGCCAGTTGGACTCCGGGGCTGACTCAGAACCGGAGCCGCGATATAATGACGGATGGGATTGCCCCGGCCTTGTTCGGGACGGTTATACTGAAGGAAAGGTAGTTCGATGAACAGGCTCACGATTCGGTTGTGCGCTCTGGCTCTTGCCTGGTCCGTCGTTCTTTCGCAAGGGCTCGCCGCTGAACCGCCGGCGCCCGCGAACATGACGGGCGCGGTTGTCGCCGCGTTCCTCAAGCCGCTCGCGAAGGTGAAGGCGGGCGACCGCGCGGTCTGGGACTGCGCCGGAAAACTCAAGGCGATGGGCAAGGAGGCGCTGCCGGCCATCCGGAATGCCGCTTCGGGCGAGCAGCCGGCCGCGGCGAAGCTCGCGCTCGGGTGGGCGCTGCTCTCGCTCCAGGATTTCGCGCCCGGGATGAAGGTGCTGGCGGCCGTGATCGAGGGGAATGCGGGCCGCGATGCGAAGCTCCAGGCCGCGCGGGTGCTCGGGCGGCTCGGGCAGGACGCGGCGGAAGTCGAAGTGACGCGGCTGCTCGACGCCGCCAAGGACGAGTTCGTCACGGTCGAGCTGGCCCAGGCGTTGAGCATTTGTGCGACGACGGAGGCGGCGGAGGCGAAGGCGACGACGGTGCTCGTCCGCCTCGTGCGGGCCGGGGAGGGCGAGGTGCGGTTTGCTGCGGCGGTCGCGCTTGCCGAGCTCGACGATTTCCGGAAGCCGGTGCCCGCCGTGCTGAAGGAGCTGGCGGCCGAGCCGACCGTGCGCGGGCGGCTGGCGACGAAGCTGCTCGAGATGAAGCGCCTCTCCGACCTGATGATCCGCGAGACGGAATACGCCGGCAGCCTCGGCAATCCGCTCCTGGACGAGATCAAGAAGCTCATCATCGAGTACCACATAGAGCCGCCGCCGAAGGAGGAAGCGCTGGTCGACGCGGCCGCGCGCGGAATGGCCGCCCTGCTCCACGAGACCGACCCGTTCTCCTCCTACATGAGCCCGGAGCGCTGGGGCGAATTCCGCGAGCAGATGTCCGGCACGTACGGCGGCATCGGCGCGCACGTGATGTTCGTCAAGGACGACCGCACCGGCGAAGAGGTCTTCGCCGCCGTCAAGCTCGTCTACACCGGGCCGGCCTACAAGGCGGGCCTTCGCGCGTACGACCAGTTCATCGAAATCGACGGCGAAGACATCAAGGGGAAGAAGGCGAGCGAAATCCGCGACATGCTCCGCGGCCTGCCGGACAGCGTCGTCGCCTGCAAGATCAGGCGCCGCGGCCTCAAGAAAGACGAGTATCTCCTGCTCAAGATCATCCGCGCGAGGGTGACGCTGCCGTCGGTCTACAGCGAGCTGATGCCCGGCGGCATCGGGTACCTCCGGCTGACGGGCTTCGGCGACACGAGCACGGCCGAGGTCGAGAAGGCTCTTCGCGCGATGGAGGAGGGGGGGGGAATGAAGGCGCTGATCTTCGACCTTCGCGACAACCCCGGCGGCCTGATGCTCGCCGCGCGCGACATCGCGGACAAGTTCCTCAAGGACGACAAGCTCATCGTTTACAGCGAGGGCCGCAACAAGAAGATCGCGCCGCGAAAGGAGATGCGGACGACCGACCCCGCCACCCACCCCGACCTCCCGATGGTCGTGCTCATCAACGGCGGCAGCGCGAGCGCATCCGAGATCGTCGCCGGCGCGCTGCAGGACCACAAGCGGGCGATCCTGATCGGCGAGCGGACGTATGGCAAGGGCAGCGTGCAGCGCCTCATGCGGCTCGATGGAACGGGCCGGCGCTCGATCCTCAAGCTGACGGTCGCGCGGTACTTCCTCCCGAGCGGCCGCAGCATCCATCGCACCGCGAAGACCCGCGGCGGCATCCTGCCCGACATCACCTGCGCCCTCGAGGCGAGCTGGCCGCGCGAGGCATTCGACAAGCATCAGGCTGCGAGCGACTTCTACGCCTACTCGCGGGCCCGATGGCCGAAGCACAAGGAGAAGCTGGTGAAGCTGGCCGAGTTCGACGACCGGGACGCGTCGCAGTATCCCGGCTTCGACGAATGGTACGACGGTCTCAAGGTCAAGATCGACAAGGACAGCGCCCGGCGGCTGCTGAGGCAGTGGATTCGCCTGCTGGCCGCCGACGACGTCGGCCGCGACTGGACCTCCGACCTCCAGGAAGACGGTCAGCTTCAGAGAGCCGTCTACGAGGTCGGGAAGAAGATCCCAAAGCTCGACCTGAAGTCCGTGCCCGAGTACAAGTGGTTCGTCGCCGAGCTCGAGAGGGCCGGCGCGCCCGCTGCAAACGCCAAGTGACGCCCGGGCGAACTGCCTCTGGAAAAGCCGTCGCGTTTTGCGTATGATGGCGCGGTGACGCTCGAGCCGCACTGAACCACCGGCGTGGAATCGAATGGCCCGAATCCTCCTCAGCGCCGCGCTCGACCGCCCGTCAAGCCCGGGCCACGCCCTCTCCGCTGCGCTCGAAAAAACCGGCCACACGATCCATGTCTTCGACTATCGGGGAGCGGACGAGGTCGACGAGGAACTGCTCGCGGCCGTCGACGCATTTGATCCCGCGCTGCACATCGTCTACGGCGGCGGATGGTACTCGCCCCGGCTGATCGGCCGCATCCGGGCGAAGGGCGTGCATGGCGCTCTCTGGTACCCCGAGGTGACGCCGAAGCCGCGCCCCGAGGTCGTCGAGCTCTCGCGCGCGTACGACACGTTCTTCACGATGGCGCAGGGCCTCGTCGAGCCGTTCCGCGCGGCAGGCATCGAACGTGTCGAGTGGCTGCCCGAGGCGATGGAGCCTTCGCTATTCGAGTACGACGGGATCAGCGACGTGGACCGGCGGCTCTTCACCTGCGACGTCACCCTCGTCGGCAAGCTGGAGTCAGACAACCCGGCGTACCTCGAGCGGTGGAAGCTGGTCAAGCGGATCGTCGACGAGGAGATCGACATCAAGTGGTGGGGGCCGCGCATCGACCGGAAGATCGGCACGTTCGTGCTCGGCCTGTTGCTCTCGAAGGTAAGCCGCGCCTACGGCGGCCGGTTCGTCTGGAACGAGACCTTCGCCAAGGCCGTTCACCTGTCGAAGATGTTCCTCGCGCGCGACGCGTACCCGCACATTCGGCTCTCGATGAGCGCTCGAGCCTTCATCGCGATGGGGCTCGGCGCCTTTTACCTCACCTTCCCGACCGACGGCATCGAGGAGATGTTCGTGCCGGGCGCCGAGCTTGTCACGTTCGACAGCCCCGATGACATGATCGACAAGATCCGCTACTACCTCGATCACGATGACGAGCGGGAAGCCGTCGCCGCCGCCGGGAGGAAGCGCGTACTGGCCGAACATACCTACCAGCACCGGTTCCGGCGGATGTTCGAGATGCTCGCCGCGCGAGGCTGTGACCTCGGCCCGCCCTGAGCCGCCGGCACGAAGCACCCCCTGAACAGGCGCAGAAGAACCGAGCTCGGTTGGGTCTGGGGACACGTACCGATCCACTTCCGCTGTCGCGGAAGCGGCCTCCGGTACATGTCCCCGTCCGGCGGCGCGGTGCCCGCTGTCAGCGGCCCCGGCGGGAACGGCGAATACGACCCCGAAACGGGGCCGCCTCGCCGTTCCCCCGGTCACGCTCGCTCACGGATCTGGCTCGGGCTAAGGATCCAGTTCCGCCTCAGCGTCTTCCAGCGCCTGTTGGAGCCGGGCCATCGTGCGCTCGTGCCGCTGGTTCTCCTTCTGAACCGCCGCCTCGATTCTGGCAGCGGCTTCGAGGTTCCCGCGGCCCTCAAGCTTGGCTTGGACCGCCTCAAGCTTCTGAATCCGTCGCGCGTGCCTCGCTTCCTCCTTGACGATCTGGCCCTCGATGCTCCGGACCCGGTTCTGCGCCTTTTGCTGGGCCTTCTC
This sequence comes from Planctomycetota bacterium, assembly GCA_043819695.1. GTDB lineage: Bacteria > Planctomycetota > PUPC01 > PUPC01 > PUPC01 > CAYLQD01. Next base: position 842 of record JBDREM010000037.1, on the reverse strand, counting down.
GGCCTTGGCCGCCGCTTTCTCCTCTGGCGTCTGCTTGGCGGCGGCGGCATCGACCACAGGTATTACCAGGGACAAGGCCACGAGCACCGCGATCAACCGCCTCATCGTGCCTCCTTTCTTCCCTCCCGTCTTTCGGACAGCGTCCTGTCCAGGGCCACGCGCCCTCAGACAACTCTTCACGACAGTTCGAGTGCCGCAAAACGCGTGCCGAACGCGCAATAATTGCGCATGAATTAAGCGGCATGCGACGTAACACACCCAAGGCTATAGAGATACATCTATTGAGAACCGGGGAAAACTGCCCCGGAGGCCCAGGAGGCACGCACTTGGGAATGTATAAGAACGCGGCACGTGCGAGCGGCGGATCGCCATAACTCCTGATACGACAATACTTTCCGGCAGCGCACCACAGACGGCCCAAAGTATCGTTCTCGTACACAGCTTGCTCCCGCCCTGACGCCCTCGCGTGACTCCCGTTGTACCCCGCCGCCGCGGTCCATGCCCGACGCCCAACTGACAAGAAGCCAGGGAAGAATCTCGCGCCGCACTTTATGCCCCGTCGTTCACGTTCCTCGACGCCGCCCTTCGCTCGAAGGGTATTCTTTGCTGCCGGTAAGCGTCGCCGCGGGGTGCGCACATAGATAGTACCCCCCTGGGTCGGCGAGGAGTATATCGACGTGGACGGGGGGAAGCAAGAAGACGGCGAGGTCGCGGTCGGGCTGCAACTGGCGCAAGGTCTCGGCGGGCGACCGCCACTCGCGACTGCGGTTCTTCCGCCCGAGGTTGTACCAGTTCTGCCAAGTGGCGATCTTCTGCCAGAAGTCCAGGGGGCCGGCGAAGTC
>JBDREM010000036.1:0-2296 GCA_043819695.1 Planctomycetota bacterium | reverse complement strand
CCATACGGCGGCGCCAGCGCCGCTTCAGCTTCGCCCACTTCTCGGAGTTCATCGGCCATCCCCCATATGAGCCAGATCCGCAATGATTATACCGAAGCGCCTCGGGAGGGCAAACAGTAACCGTTGCCCAGATTGGCTCGGTGGTCGGCGGTCACCCTGCTCTCTCCACTCTCAGCTCGACGAAGGCGGGGTGCCGGCTCGACCGCCGCTGCCGCCAGGCAGCGAACAGTGGTCGACATCAGCCGTGTGCCCCGGCCCCGCCGTCTGCGGCCGCCCGTCGCCCCGCCGCTTGCGGGCAACCGTCCCAATGTCCGTGTGGTCCCGATCTGCTTAGCCCAAGTTCCGCAGTTTGGCGCTTGGAATGGCTCCATGCGGCTTCTCGTGGCGTTTTGGGCAAAAAGTCTTCACTACATGCCGGTCATTTTCATTGTCGCCGGGAGTTCAAGGCTAAGCCGCTGGAGCAGGATGGCTTGGTGGTCGGTGGGCCGGGTGATGCAGCGCTTGCGAATCAAAATGCCGGTTCGCGTGGGCAGGAGCACGTCGACGACTCGGATTTTGCCGAGTTCGGCGAAGACGCGCCGCGGCTCGTCGCCGAGGCCGGCGGCGGTGCATCGCTGGGCGAGGGTCTTCCATAAGACGTACGCCAGGAAGCAGACGAGGATGTGGGCGAGGACGCGGTCTTCCTTCTGGTGCCAGATGGGCCGGATGCGAATGTCGCTTTTGTGAATCCTGAATGCTGCTTCGGCTTCGGTCAGTTGGATGTAGGCGGTCCAGAGTTCATCGGGCGTCCAGTTGGTGATGTTGCTGCGGAGCAGGTAGCATCCTTCGCTCAACGCGGCCCAGTCGCGCCATGCCTCGACTTTTTTCCAGACGAGTTGTGCACGGCCATCGGCGTCCTCGATCACGTCGGTGTCGAACAGTCCGGCGGCTCGGCTGTTGCGGCCGAGGAGTTTGCCGAGCCGCTTGGCGATCGTGGCAACTTTGTACTTCCGCTTCCGGCAGCCGGCTTCGATCTGCCGGAGGCCGTCTTCGATGCGCTTCTCGAACCGCTCGTGCATGGCCTTCTCTTTTTCGCGGCGGTCGCGGCTGCGGCAGAGGATGAACGTCTCGCCGCCGTCGGGCGACGGGCAGAGCTTGACCTCGAGGCCGTCGCGGATCGCGGTCCAGTCGTCGCGCAGCAGCTCGCGTTCGAAATTCTTCAGCATTCTCTTGGGCGTGCCGATGATGTAGCGCCGGCCGCCCGCCTTGAGGAATTCCACTTTCGCTTCCGACACCATCCCGCGGTCCACCGCCCAGATGCGGTCGGCCGCCCCGTAGCGTTCCTCCATCGTCTCGACGATTTCTTGGAGCGTCGTCACGTCGTTCCGGTTGCCCGCGAACACCTCGTACCCCAGCGGCATCCCGCACTTCGACACCACCAGCCCGATGCACACCTGCTTGCAGTCGGGGCGATGGTCGCGCGAGTAGCCGCGCCGAGCCATCGGATTCGCCGCCGCCTCGCCCTCGAAATACGTGCTCGTCACGTCGTACAAAAGCAGATCGTAGTCCAAGGCGAACAGGTCGCCCAGGCGGTTCTTCAGGAACACCTCCAACTCCGCCTTGTGCGGCAGCACCGCATCGAGTGCACGATACAGCCGATCGTCGTTCACCTTGTCCGCCGGCACGCCCAAGAGGCCCGCCAACGCACTGTCCTTGTAGAAATGCTCCGCGATGTGCAACTCGCTCGACGGATCACACAACCGCGACACCACAAGCACCAACGCCATCAGCGGCCACGGCACACCCTCGCGGCCCGAACGAATTGCGTTCGCCAGAAAACCGTCGAGGCCGACCTCCCGTATCAATTCCAACGCCAGCCACGGCCCGCCGAACGCACGGCACTTCTCCACGCGGACCCGCGACGCATCAACCTCGATCCACTCCGGCTGAACATCGTCGAACAACCGACACTGCCGGCCGTCCGCATCCTCCTCCACCGCCTGCCGAACCCCCAGCCGCCCCGCCTCATCCAACTCCCCAAGGTACGCCACCACCCGCTGACGCGGGCCGCGAGCCGTCCGATAAGACTCCACCAGCGCCCAGTACGCGTGACGCTTACCGTTCTTCGTTCGGTAGCACGGGCGGATGAACATGCCCCCATGTTACCGCACCTGGTTTTGGAAAAACAACAGGTCAGGTCTTCACTACATGGCGATTCGCGACTCATTGAGCGCCAGACTGCCGCGAGACGCGCTCTCCCTGTAAGATCCCCCGCCAACTCCCCGAAAAAAACCTCAAAAATTCTCTAACTGCGGAA
>JBDREM010000035.1:0-3913 GCA_043819695.1 Planctomycetota bacterium | reverse complement strand
GGCGCCGTGGGTCTGCGCAACCGCATCGCACATGGCTACGCGCAAGTCGATTACCGCAGGGTGCACCGGGAGGCTGTCGAGGGAATCGTCAGCCTGAGGACATTCCTCGCGGCTGTGGCGGATGCGGCGGGATTATGAGGTAGGTTTTTCGAGGCCTGGCGGTCAGAAAAGGGAAAGTGGACGAGGACTACGGTGCCGGCTGAATGTGTGCCCACGCTCGGTCCTCTTCCGGACGGCTCCAATCCTCTGAGAGCGAAGCTTCGCTGAGCAGCGCCGACTCGGATGACGTCGCGGCCGGAGCCTCATCGAGGATGGTGACGAGCACACGCCTGACAACGCCCGCCGGGACCGGTTCCAGCAGGCGCACAATCCCTTTCTCGTCGATAACTGCCTCGATGGTCCTCATCACCGTCACTCCCCCGTCACTATTTTAGCGCCCTCAGAGAACCGCCGTCCGGAGCGTGCCTTGCCAGGAATCACGGCTGGTAGTATCATATGCAGACGGAACTGATACTATGGCTGCAACGCCCTCTGGCCGCTTCGTCCTCCGCACGCCCCCGGCCCTCCATCGCGCGCTGCGCCGCGCCGCCCGCCAGGCTGGGCTGTCGTTGAACGCCTATTGCGTGCGGCGCCTTGCCGCTCCTGCGGCGGAACGGACGTCCGGCGCGCCGGCCGTCGTCGCCTGGGCTGGCAACGAGTTCGGCGACGCCCTGTGCGGCGTGTTGGTGTACGGGTCGTGGGCTCGTGGCGAGGCCACGACCGAATCCGACGTGGACGTGCTGGTCGTCCTCGACGCCTCGGTCGCGCTCACACGCGACATCTATCGGAGGTGCGACTTGGCGTCGCTCTCGTGGGACGGGCACCCGGTACAGGTCCAGATCGTACGCATGCCCGATGCCGACGGCGTGGCCGGAGGTGGCCTCTGGCCCGAGATGGCGCTCGACGGGATCGTGATGTTCGAACGCGATTTTTCACTGTCGCGGAGGCTCGTCGCGGTCCGGCGCGCCATTGCCGACGGGCGGCTCGTCCGGCGCACCGCGCACGGGCAGCCGTACTGGACGACCAGGGAGGCCGCGTGAGGAACCCGGAGCTCGCGGCGGACTACGTGCGCCGGGCCGCCGTGCGGCTCCGCGCGCTCGACGTGCTCTTCGACGGGCAGTGCTGGGCGGATGTCGTCCGCGAATCACAGGAGGTGGTGGAGCTTGCGCTGAAGGGCCTGTTGCGGGCGCACGGTGTCGCGCCGCCCCGGATCCACGACCTGTCTGCGGTGCTGGAGGCGGAGCGCGAGAAGCTTCCGCGCGAGGTCCAGCCACACGTCGAGCGGCTGGCCGCAATTTCCAAGGATCTGCGCAGGGACCGCGAGCTGGCGTTCTACGGCACCGAGGACCTCACGCCGTCGAGCTTCTACGCCAGGACGGACGCCGAGCGCGCGCGCGACGGGGCCGCGTTCACCGTACGCACCGTCGAGCCCGCGGTCCTCGGGAACGGCTAGCAGCCCCACACGGCCATCCCACCGCGCAAAGTCCGCGCGGCGGGGATGTGCAGCTCCTCGAAGAGCTTCTCGCCTGGTCGAAGGCCGGTGAAGACGCTGAGGGCCGCCTCGCCCGAAGCCGGGCGCGACGTGACGCGAAGGGGCGTCACTCCGGGTGTGATTCAGCCCAACAACCGTGCGATCGCCGCCCTCACGACCGCGGCGTCAGCTTCACCCAGTCGACCCAAGACGCCGCGGATCAGGTGATGATCCAGCGTGAACAGTTTCCAGCGAATCACGGAGGCCGCCGGCAGGCCGGAGGCAGACAAGTCGCTGATCGCGCAATCCAGTGGCCAGGGTGCATGACTGGCAGAGGTGATCATGGCCATCACGGAATGGCCGGCGGGCCCATTGAACAGGGCTCCGTCGGAGAGCACCAAGGCCGGGCGGTTTTTCGAGGCTTGGCGGTCGGTGAACGGAAACGGTACCCGCACCACGTCAAACCGCTCAAAGCCCACGATAGGCCTCATCGTCCGCCTGGCTGGACCATTCGCCCAAGGTGCCTTCCACGGCGCGCAGATACGCGAGATCCAGGGGTTGAATCCGTCGGACCTTCGCCACGCCCTCGTCTCCCGTCTCCCAGAGCAGCAGGTCACCCGGCTTGATCTGGAGCGCAGCACGGATTTCCTGAGGGATCGTCGTTTGCCCCTTCACCGTCACTTTTGCAATGGTCGGCATGTGCTTGTCTCGTAAGGATCGCATTACATCCTTACTCTACCGCTTCACGGAGCCGACGACAAGCGCAATCGGAGTAACTCCGGTCGGCGAACGGGCTGAAGGAGACCGGTTGGGGAAGGCGGGCGCTACGAGCGGAGCGCGGGTTGGGCGGGGGAGGAACCTGGCTCGAAGGCGGGAACGTGCAGCCGAGATGGCGGAGGGTTCCGGCGATTCTCCTTGACCTTGGCCCGCGTCGGCATCGAGGCGGTCTTCAAGGGACTCCAGCAACTCCAGGTCCTCACCGATGCCACCGCGGCCACCGTCTTCCCGTGTCGCTCGAGGACGATCTGCCCCCCTTGTACGCGACCGTCGAGCGTTTCAGAGAAAGAATCTCGGACAGTGGTGGCAGAAATACTAGAATTCAGCCGTGGGATCCTTCTCGGAGCTCGTGCGTGCTCTGAACGACCTCAAGGAACAACAGGTCGTCGAGGACTATGCGGTCACGGGCGCAATGGCTCTGGTGTTCTGGACCGAGGCCGTTCCGACGTTTGATCTCGATGTGCTCGTGGCGTTGCGCGCGACCGGAAGACCGCTGACTGATCTTGGTCCGATTTATCATTGGGCGCGCGAGAGCGGATACCGACTCGAAGCCGAGCACGTATTGATTGAAGACGTGCCGGTTCAATTCCTGCCGGTCTATAACGACCTGGCCGAGGAGGCCGTGCGCACTGCCGCCGCCCTCGACTACAAAGGGGTTTCCATTCGAGTGGTTCGCCCGGAGTATCTGATCGCACTGGCTCTCGATCCGCCGGCAAAGACCCGGAAGCGGAGTGAGCGCGCCGCGACCCTGGCCGAATCTGCGGCGATCGATCAGGGTCTTCTACAGGACGTGATGAAGCGGTACAATTTGTCCTGGTAGCGCAACGGTGAAGACCGCAAGACCGACCCCTCTTCTTATCCAAAGGCTCCGTTCCGGAAAAACCATGCTCAGGAGTCAGCGGATATCTTTGCCTCTCGACGAGAAGCTCAGAGCTGTTCTTGATCTTCAGAAGGTGTATGTGGGCATCGCTGAAAGTCGCCGCCCTGTAGAAGCATGGCGACATCCCTGGGCCGTGAAACCTTAAAGCAGATTCGAACTTCGACTCTTCCCGAACCGCAATCGTGGTTCAGACGAGCACAATGCGTCGGGTGACGTCGTGGAAGAACGCACGGGACCACAGCGCGAGCGCGTCGGGATCGGGGACGAACGGCAACGCGTCAGCGCGTGCCTGGTCGAGATTGAGCGTGTCGATCGCGCGGTCCATTAAGGTGCGCTGCGCAGCCATTTGATCGACATACTGGAGTAATACCCCCCGGAGCGACCCCCATCAGCCCCCGGCCCGCGAGGCAATTCCGGTCGACGAACGAGCTGAAGGAGGCCGGTTGGGGAAGCCGGGCTCTACGAGCGGAGCGCCGGTACGGCGGGGGCGGGACCTGGCTGGAAGGCGGGGACGGGCAGCCGAGTTGACGGAGGGTGCCGGTGAACCGATGCGGCTTTCTTGTCCGCCGGAGCCGCGAAGCGGCGAAGGCGGAAGCCGGACCCGGAGGCGGATGCCACGCTCAGATCGCGCCCAGGACGGCGTCGCGGAAGCGTTCGATGTCCGCCACGTCCGTCCGTAGTACCCGCAGGACGATCGCTGGATCGAGCCGGGCGTAGTCGTGCACGAGAATGTTTCTGAACCCCAC
>JBDREM010000034.1:0-21122 GCA_043819695.1 Planctomycetota bacterium | reverse complement strand
GCTCCGGGTCAGCAGGCACTACCTTCGCGTTCTGCGGTCGCCCGACAGCTCGCCCGAGGAGAAAGAGTACATCAAGAAGAAGCTGCAGGCCGCCAAGTGGATTATCGACGCCATCGAGCAGCGGCGCAACACCCTTCGCAGGATTGTCGAGGAGGTCATCAAACACCAGCGGGAGTTCCTCGAGCGCGGGATTCAGTTCCTCAGGCCGCTGCGGATGGGCGTCGTCGCCGAGGCCGCCGGCGTCCACCTCTCGACCGTCAGCCGCGCCATCTCCGACAAATACGTCGACACCCCCCGCGGCCTATTCGAAATACGCTTCTTCTTCGCGGGCCGGGCCGAGGCCGCCGGCAACGGGTCCGACGCCTCGCGTAACAGCGTGCAGGCCACGGTGAAGGACCTCGTTGACAGTGAGGACAAGCAGAGCCCGCTCAGCGACGTCGACATCGTCACCGCGCTCAAGGAGAAAGGCGTCGACATCTCCCGCCGCACCGTCACCAAGTACCGCCGCGTGTTGAACATCCCCCCCTCGCGCCAGCGCGTCCAATACTAGCGTACGTATCAGACAAGACCATCATGCCGGCGAAGGATTTCTGCGTCGGCGTATTATTCAATTACAGCGCTGCAAAGACGCGTCAGTCGCGCCGTTGGCCCCGGGAGACGGGCGTTATCGTCACTGCGACCGATGCCTCGGTGACGGGCTTCTTGAACCTCAGCGCGATACGCGTCGGCACCTCATCGATGCCGAGGCCCTCCTTTATCTGCTCGGCCTCGACGGCCAGCGTTCCGCCCGTCGCCGTGAAGTCGACGCGGACCGACTGACCGGCGTCGGTGATCTTCAGCGAACGGTGTCCGAGCTTCTCCCACGTGCCGAGCGCCACCAGCGCCGTCTCGAAGGTCTGCGGCGTGCCGAACACCGCCTCGTCGGCGACCGTGAGCGAGCCGCCGCCCGCTGAACGTGCGGGCCGTGTAGACCTCGCCGCCCGGGTCGGCAAGCACCGGACGCTTGCCGAGCGCGACGACGTATGACCCAACGTCGTTATGGCTGTGGTGGTCGGCGTTGTGTCCGCCCTTCGGCGCCACGCCGATGCGGCACGATGACCCCTTACCCGGCCGGCCGATCAAAACCCCCGCCTGCTCGGACCACGTGCGGACCTCCACTGCCTGAGCTTTCGTCTTCGGCATCGGCGCCACCGTCGCCGAATTGCTGAACGAGTACATCATTCGTATCGCCACGTGGCCCCCGGCGAAGAGGAGCCGGGCGTCGCCCGACGCGGACCCGCCGAGGCCGAACCGGCGCCGCAGGAAATACTGCAGCGGCCAGGATGGCTTCCCGAAGACGCGGCAGTCGGCGAACACGGGGCTGAGGCCGTCCGTGATGCCGATCCGATCGGGGAACATCGCGGGCATGCGGGCCGCCGGCCGGCCAGGAGGTCGATCCGGCCCGACGTCGCTTGGCGGACCATCTCGGCCGGCGCCGCGAAGTTGCCGAAGCCGTAGTTCCAGTAGCCCAGCCCCTCGGTGCAGTAGCCGTCGGGCGTGAAGCCGCGAAGGAAGTTCTTCGAGTATTTCATCGCCCACGCGACGAAGCGGGCTCGCCCGTCGCGCGAGTCCACCATCGCCAGGGCCGAGCCCGTCACGCCGGCCACCATGATGAGAAACGTTCTCGCCCGTGCGTTCGCTGCCATAGGCACCTCGGTGCCGCACGACATCAGCCCCAAGAACATGCCGCCGTTTCGCTTGCGCGTCAAGCATGTCCGCCGCGGCCCGGCCGCACAGCAGCGAAAGAATTTCTGACCGGGCGTTGCCGCTTGACTCCGCGCCGTTCGCGGTGAACAATTGAGGGGCGATTCTCGTTGGTAGTGTTGCGCTTTCTGGCCGGTAACACTTCAGCTAAGTGAATTGGTCGGCACACCGTCGTAGCACGGCCTTCCAGGCCGTGGAATCACGGGCAGGATGCCCGTGCTACGAGAGCGGCGCAGCGCCGGCCTACCGAAGCGATTCTGCTTCTTCATTTGGCTGAAGTGTTACTCTGGCCGGTAATGCCGCGCCGCAATGGCAGGGCCGTCACGATGAGACATCTCCTGCTGCTCGCGTTGCTGCTCGCGGCGCCGGTCGCCCGCGCGGCCTCGCCCGCCGCGATCATATACAAGCCCGGCCGCTGGGTCGAGGTGCCGGCGAATTCGCCGGGCGAGATCGCCGCGCCCGGCGCCACCACCGTCGTCGGTGCCGCGCGCGCCGAAGCGCAATACGCGCTGCCGATGTCGGAGCCGTGGGCGGCCACCCTCGGCGGCGTCAGGCTCGACATCACGAGCATTCCACCCGGCGGCTGGCAGGCGGCGGAGATCGGCCGCGCGAGCGGGGCCGCCGCGCGCGACGGCATGCTCAAGGCCCTGCCCGCCGGATCGATCCTCACCCGGCTCGGCGACGTCCGCCGCGGTGTGCCCGAGGCCGTCGACCTCATCATCTGCTACGACTTCGCCGAGAGCAAGCTCCAGCCGCAGGAGCGCGCCGCCGTCGAGCGGTTCGTCCGGCGGGGCGGCGCCGTGCTGCTCATCTTTGTCTCGCGCGCCATTCCCGCCGCGTCGGCAAGCTTCTGGCGGTCGCTCTTCGGAGCCGGAGACGCGCGCGAGAAGCAGGCGCCTGGGTTGCCCCGCGGGCTGCTCGTGCCGAGCGACTTCACCACGCGGATCGACATTCCGGAATCGGCCGCCGACCGTCCGCTCGTATGGCAGCGAGCCGGGCGGGGGATCGTCATGGCCGTCGGCCTGCCCGCCGGGGAGAAGATGCCTGAACGCTCGAAGGAGACCGAACGGTTCTTCAGGCGCGTCGTTGCGCGCGTACGGGCGAACTGCCGGCCGGTTGGCCTCGGCCCGGTCGAGCCCGACGTGTTTCGGCTGTTCGATTCGCCGGCGTGGTCGGCACAGCCGCGGCACCGGCTGGCTCTGCTGGCGGTGGGCTACACAGCGGCCGCAGCCGGCCTGCTGTTGAGCTTCGGGGCGATGTTGGCAAAGCGGCGGCGGGCGTGGCTCGGCGGCGCGGCCTGCATCGCCGCCGGCGGCGCGGCCCTCGTCTTCAGCTTCACCGCGGGAACATCCGGGCTCGCGCTCGAGACCGTGTCGATCATCATCGTCGAGCCCGGCGCGGCGCCCGTCGAGGTCGGCCTCGCGCGAATCTCCCGGCTCGGCCCCGGTGAGGCGCCGCAGCTAATGTCCGGGGCGCCGATGCCGCCGAGGCTCCTCCTCTACAGCCGCCACTCGGCCAGCGAGAAGACGTGGGGCACGTACCGTTTCCTGCCGGACGGAGCGACCATCGAGCCACTCCTCGACATCGGCCAGAGCCTCTGCCTTGCGTCCGTTGGCGGGGCGCCCGACGATCTCGCGCTGCTCGCGGCCGCCCCGGCGCCCAAGAACGCCGACGCGCTCGTGCAGCTTTTCAGGCGCCGCTGGGCGAGGAAAGGAGCCGGCTACGAATTCCGTTGGGTGCAAGCGCCGGGCGGGCCGCGTCCGTTCACCGTTTCGGCCGAGGGGCGTTTCGTCCAGATTCGCCGCGGGCCGGCGCTCGTCGCCGTCGGCTCGCGGTAGCGCGGGCCGGAAAACCGGGACTGCGGGGCTGTTGAAAAACGTGCAAGGAACCGCCGACTTACAAAGTCGGCCTACAGGAACGACCCTTTCGCGGCGTTCTGGGGCTCCTTGTAGGCCCGCTCTGTGAGCGGGCGGACCTTTTCAACAGCCCCACTGCCGCTCGTTGGCTGTTCCGGCTTTCCGGCAAGTAGCCCCCGTTCGGAGTATCCACTCGACGTGCGCGAGATGCTTGCACGATGCCGCGGCCTCGATTATGATCCAGTGACAGGTGCCGCTTTGGAGCCCGCAATGCGATTCGGTCGAGCTTTTCTTTTTCTTCTCTTTCCGCTTTTCCCTCTTGTCTCGGCCTCGGCCGCCGAGGAGATCGCCCCCTGCGACCTCCCCGGCCGCTGCACGGTCGCCATCACGGTGACGAGCGGCGGGCGGCCGTTCTACGGGACCGGCTCGATCATCTCGCCGCTCGGATACGTGCTCACGTCGACGACCGTCGTGCCGCCGAAGTCGAACGTCATCAACATCATCTCGCCCGGTCACTTCGACCTGAAGGGCACGCTGCTGGTGGCCGATGAGAAGACCGAGCTCGCGCTCGTCCGCGTCGACCCGCCCAAGGACAAGCCGTTCCCCGCGTTTATCATCCGCCGCTCCGGCAGCGCGGAGCTCGGCGAGGTGGTGATGACCGTGAGCAATTCGTTCCAGCTCGCCCGGAGCGACGGCGAACTGAGCGTGAGCGTCGGCCTGCTCAGCGGCCGGTACAAGGTTCCGCGCAAGCTCGCGCAGCAGCCGGTCTATCTCGGCGAGGTGATCGAGACGACGGCGGCGACTAATCCCGGGTCCGACGGCGGCCCGCTGCTCGACGGCAGCGGCCGGCTCATCGGCGTGCTCAGCCTGAACGTGTCGGACGCGCGGTGGCTCGGCGTCGCCGTGCCCATCGACGTGATGCTGCCGCGCATCGAGAAGGCCATCGAGGCCGACCTCGCGAAGCGGGAGGTGCGCGGCCGGCGCCTGAAGATCGCCCGCAGTCCGGGCAGGCCGATCTATCCGAGATGGGAGGCCCGCGCGGCCAGGTTCCGAGAGGCGGCGAAGAAGGTCGCCGCGTCGGTCGTCGCGATCAAGGTCGACCGGACGAAGGACGACGCGCGTTTCACGCGTCAGCCGCACATCGGCCGCACCGGCCCGGCCGCTCTGCTCGGCGAGATGCTCAAGCGCCCCAAGGGCGCGACCGTCACCGGCGTGATCGTCGAGCCGGACGGATGGATCGCCACGAGCTACTTCAATATCGCCGGCACGCTCAAGGCGGTCGCGGTCGTGCTGGCCGACGGGCGCGAGCTGAAGGCCGAGGTGGTGGGTTGGGACCAGGAGCTCGACCTTGCCCTGCTCAAGGTGAAGGCCGTGGGCCTGCCGGCCGTTTCGCTCGAGCCGGCGGCCGAGATCGGCACGTATATCTGCGTGCTGGGCCGCAGTCCCGAGCCGAAGAGCCTCACGCTTACGCCGGGGATCGTGAGCGCCGTCGGCCGGTCGGAAGACTCGCGGCTCCAGTTCGACGCGCGGGCGAACGTGGGCAACACCGGCGGGCCGCTGATCGGGCTCGACGGCGGCTGCCTCGGGATCGTCGGCGGCGTCACGCTCAACTCGCCGCACGGGCAGAACTCCGGCATCGCGTTCGCGGCGTGGTCGGCCGTGCTGCCCGAGGCGCTCGCCGAGCTGAAGAAGGGAGTGAAGATCAGGCGCCGGCCGCGCGCGATGCTGGGCGTCGTGGGCGCGCCGGGCGCCGTCGACCTGCGCGGCGTGCTGGTCGCACGCGTGATACCGAGCTCGCCCGCGGCAAAGGCCGGCATCCGGCGGCACGACTCGATCCTCAAGATCGACGGCGTCGAGCTCGAGGGCCTGGCGCAGCTCGTGAACATTATCCGCGACAAGAAACCGGGCGACAAGGTCAAGCTGATGGTGCGGCGCCGGAGCCGCCAGATGGAGCTCGAGGCCACGCTCGCGGAGACGCGCTGAGATGAGGCAGAACGTGAGACGCTGCGCGGTCGTAATGCTGCTGCTCCTGTGCTCGGGCGTTCCGGCGTGCCGCCTGGCCGGGCCGCGCACCGAGCGCGACCTCGAGCCCGAGAAGCTCACGGCCCTTGTCCGGCGCATCCTGCCGGCCTATGTATTCGTCGGCGGCGGGTCCGGCGCGATCATTTCGCCCGACGGATACGTCATCACCAACGCCCACGTTGCCGGGCAGAGCAAGCGATGGAGGTTGAGGGCCGCCGGCGGGCGGTACCACTCGGCGAGCCTCGTCGGCATCTCGCCCGGCACCGATCTCTGCCTGCTGAAGATCGACCACGCCGCCGGCCTCCCGTACCTGCCGCTCGGCGACTCCGATGAGATGGCGGTCGGCGACGTCGTGATCGCCATCGGCAACCCGTTCGGGTTCGGGAACATCGACGGCAAGCCGACGGTCACGCTTGGCGTGGTGAGTGCGCTGCACGTCGACCGGCCGCACGCATACGACGCGATCCAGACGGACACGCCGATCAACCCGGGCAACTCGGGCGGCCCGCTCATCAACCTCGAGGGCGAGCTTGTCGGCGTGAACGCGCAGATCATGACCCGGTTCGGCCTGCGGCAGAACACCGGGGCCGGCTATGCGATCTCGTCGAACCAGGTCAAGCGGTTCCTGCCGCCGCTCAAGACGGCCGACGGCAAGCAGGTCAGCGGCGGGCGGATCGCCGGCCTGACGCTCGGCTCGGACGCCGACGCGCCGGCCGTGGTGCAGGATGTTCCGGCAGGTTCCGACGCTGCGAAGGCGGGCCTCCGGAAAGGCGACGTGATCTTCGCGTTCGATCGGGCCGCGGTCGCGAGCGTGCGCGACTTCGCCGGCGTGCTCGGCCGCTATCCCGTCGGCATCGAGGTCGTGCTGAGGGTTCGCCGGGCGGCCGCGTCCGGCGAGGGCGAGGAAGGGCACGCGATCAAGGTCTTGATCACCAGGCACGGGCAGCCGTATCTTGGGATCAAGTTCGACCGGAAGGATTTTCGTTCGCTCGCCATCGAGGCGGTCGATCCGAACAGCCCGGCGGCGAAGGCCGGGCTGAGGAATGGCGACGTGCTCGTCGCCGTCGGCCGCACGCCGGTACGGTCAAGGATCACCTACTACCGTCTGGTCTACGGGATGCAGCCGGGTATGACGGTCCCGCTCGTCGTGCGGCGCGGCCGCAGCAACGTCACGGTCCAAGTTCGGGTTGCTGAGAGGGAGTGAGGTCGCGGCGCGAACCGTCTGTTCGCCGCGTCACTGTTTGCCCGATTCGGGTTCTGGGTTGGCCGCCGGCTCGGCCGCGGGCTGGGCGCGCCTGACGATCTTCACGGTCACGGGCGCCGAAGGCGCGTCGCCCGTCCAGGCGTTGATGCCGAACTGCTCGCCGTGCGTGTTCTTGTAGAACACGCTCAGCACGTACTCGCCGTTCTTCGGGAAAAACGATGCGGGAACCTTCTCGGTGAATGAGAGCGTGTGCCCCGGTTTTAATTCCTTGAACGACCAGGCTCCCATGGCCGGGATCTCGGGCGCGTTCAGCCGGTCGGTCGCCGTATACACCGCCTTCTTGCCTGCCGGATCGACGACGACCATTTGTGCGAGCACGGGGAAGATCATGTAGGAATTGAGGCAGGTCACGCGGTCGCCCACGTTGCTGAACGTGATCGTTACGTCGACGGCCGCGCCGGGCCGGCCGGTCAGGTCATACTGTTTCTTGCCGGTGCAACACGTCAGTTCGAGGACGGGCTGGGGCTTGTGGCCCGGGGCCGGCTTCGTCTTGGGCGGAGCCGGCTTCGGCGCTTCACCCGGCAGGACAAGGCGGACGCCGGGCCGCAGGATGAGCTCGTTCGGGGCGCCACGGATAGCGACGGCCGCTTCCGCAACTGCCTTCGCCACGTCGGCCGCCGGCTCGCCGAGGGCGAGCTTCATCAGGCGGTACTTCTTGCGCTGTGCGGCGGCGTTCAACTGCCGGTTCCAGAACTGCGCGACGCGCTCGTTGCGCATCCGGTACTCGGGCAGGCCGCCCGGGCCGGACAGCACCTTCCGGAGAAGTTCGGCCAGAGCCTCTGTCTCAGCCGTTGCGCTCGGCTTGCTCGCCTCGGCCAGCGCCGACGCCAAGGTAGAGAGCAGCGCGGCCTGTTCCTTTTCGGGAATGGCGCCGGCCGGCCTGAGGGCCTTCTTCTCCGCGGCCGCGAGCAGGACGGGCCGCAGCTTGTGCGCGTGGAAGAACGCCGCTCGAAGCTTGTCCGTGCCGGTCAGCTCCTTGTCGGCCCGCGCTTCGAGAGCCAGCAGCTTCTTGATCTTGTCGAGCTCGTCCGCGGGCGCGGCGCGGTGTACGCGGCAACCGTTCCCGTTCGCCCCGCCGAGAAACAAGACCGCTTCCTCGCCGATCTTGAGCCCGTCGACGGCGTAGACCGTGATGGCGGCCCCGTTCTCCGGCCGGCCCGGGCCGCGGAGCACGGTCTTGACTTCAACCTGGAACTTCTTGAACGCGGCTCCGGTCTCGGTCGATTCACCGTCGGCCTTGATGATCTTGCCGACGATGATGACAGGGGAAATGACGATGCTCTCTTCGAGCGGGCGGCCGGGCGCGTTCTCGGCGAGCGCCGGACTGCACAACAGGAGCAGGATCGCAATCGGTTTGAGAACGTGTGGCATGACGGCCTTCTCCTGCCGGGGCCGGGTGGTCCCTTCATTATACCGGCGCACCGTGCGCACGGCCACAGGTTTAGACGCGCGCCGCCGGAGTTTTGTTCCGCGCAGGACAAGTTTCTTACAAACTACGTGCCGCGAGCGCCGTCTATATGACCGGGCGGCGGGGCGTGTTCCTGCGCCTTTCGGCGGGGCGCATCTGCGCGCTCTCGGCGGCGTCACGCTATGCTACGTCGCGCGCCACAAGTTGTTTGAACAGAGCGCGGCTATCGGTTAGAATCGGCAAGTGCTGCCGGCGCGCATGAGGTAGCGCCGGCACAGCCCGGCGGCGTGGAGGTCAACGTGAGGCGATTCGGGCGCATCCTGGCCGTTCTCGGGATATTCTTGCTGGTGCGGGGCGGGTCGGCCGACGCAGCGCCGCCGGACCGCTCGGCCGATGCCGCGCTCGACGTCATGCCTGATACCGGCGACCGGTTCGAGGCGGCTGACGAGTTGCTCGCCGCAAAGAAGTGGGCGCGGGCGCTCGATAAGCTCGCCCAGATCGCCGACGAGGCCGAGGACACCGTCTGGTCCGACGACGGCAAAATATACGCCCCGGTCACCGTCCACATCCGCAACCGGATGATCTCGATGCCGGCCGAGGGGCTGGCTTTTTATCGCCTGCAATACGACCCGGAAGCCGGGGCGATGTTCCGCGAGGGCCTGTCGAAGCAGTCGGTGCCGGCGCTTGACGGCGTGGATGCGCGGTACCCGGCGTCGAGCTTCGCGGCGCAGGCGCTCGACGCCGCGGCCAGCGTTCTGATCGACCAGGCGCGTTTCGACGACGCTGCGGACCGGCTCCTGCGGCTCCTTGCCCGCCCTGTTCCCGCGGACGCCTCGCGCGCCGACACGCAACTGCGGGCGGCGGCGCTCGCCAAGCTCGCGTTCTGCATGGCCAGGCTCGGCGACGACGGCGGCTCGGCGGGCGCTCTCGAGCGGCTCCGGAAGCTTGGCGTGGCGGGCGAGGTCCGCATCGGCGGAGGCGGCATCGGCCTCGACGCGCTGGTAAGGGCCGCGCTGGTGCGCAGCGGCCCCGCATACGTGCCCGAGCGTGCCGACGCCTGGCCGATGCCCGGCGGCTCACTGCTGCACGACCGCCCGATGCGCGACGTCGGCTTCAAACTCTCGAAGCGGTGGGAGCACAAGATCGGCGACGACTCGAAGTGGCCCGTCGGTCCCACGGTCATCAATGTCCGCAGCTCGATCTCGCTGTCCTACCACGCCGGCCCGGGCGCGATCGTGCCCTCGGTCTCGCCGCTCCCGGCGACGGACGCCGAGGGCGTCGTGTACGTGAGCACGGGCCGCGAGGTCTTTGCGTTCGACCACATCACCGGGCGGGTGCGCTGGTCGACGAAGCCTCAGGCGGCGCCGAGCCAGGGCGGGCGGCAAGTCACCCTGTGGATGGCCCAAAACCAGGTGTTGGCGATGGCGTGGCCGAGCTGGCAAGGCGGGGCAAGCGTCTCGGTCGGCGGCGGGAAGGTCTTCGCACTCGAGCACAGCGGCACCGGATTCCTGATATTCCGCGCGCTCAGCGCGTTCGACGCGGCCACGGGCAGCCGGCTGTGGTCGCTCCGCCAGCGCAACACCGACGGCGGGTTCGAGAGTGAGGCGTGTTTTCCATGGGCTCCGAAGTTCGTGGAGCTTTCCGACGGGCCGGCCGTGGTCGGGCTCGCGCTCCACCGGGATCAGATGTTCCTCTGCTCGCTCGATGCAAACACGGGCAAGCTGAAATGGAAGGTGTACGTCTGCGCCGACCCGACGCAAGCGATGGCGATGTACGGCCGCTCGGCGTCGGGGCCTGCGTGGGGGCAGCCGGTGATCATCAGCGGCGGCGTGGCCTACGCGGCGACGGGCATGGGCGTGGCGGCCGCCGTCGACGTGAGCAACGGCCGGGTCCGGTGGATCTCGAGGTACCCGCGCAGTGCGATCCGCGTCGTGGGCGGCGACCCGCGGCTCGGCAGGGCCACCAACTACCAACATCAGGGCGGCTGGCAGGCCGGGTTCCCCGTCCTCGCCGGCAGCCGCCTGTTCGTCGCGCCGTCCGATGCGAACGAACTCGTGGTGTTCGACCGCAGGACGGGCGCGATCGTGGGGCAAATCCCGCGCGGCGAGTTCACCCACTTCGCCGGCGTGCGGAACGGCGACGTGATCTTCACGGGCAAGGAGACCGCCGCGGTGGACGCGCGGACCGGCGTGTTCCGATGGCTCGTGCCGACGCCGTTCGCGCCCGAGGGGATACCCGTGCTCTCCGAGACGGCGCTCCTCATTCCGGCGAAGGGCCAGCTGTGCGAGATCACGCTCGACGGGCCGGTCGTCCGGCGCCTGCATTCCATCGCCGGCGCGAACACGGACCTGCCGCTCGGGAACATCGTCTGCTGCGAGGGGCGACTGATCGCCGCGAATCGCGCGTACGTGACGGCCTACTTCTCGTTCGAGGAGACGTACGCGTTCCTGAGCAAGAAGATCGAGCAGGACCCGAAGTCGGTGAAGACGCTGCTCGACCGCGCGGACCTGTGCTACCTTCACGGCAAGTACGCCGATTCGCTCAGAGAC
Source organism: Planctomycetota bacterium (assembly GCA_043819695.1). Lineage (GTDB taxonomy): Bacteria > Planctomycetota > PUPC01 > PUPC01 > PUPC01 > CAYLQD01. The sequence goes on along the minus strand of JBDREM010000034.1, from coordinate 10,280 downwards.
GCGCTGGCGGCGGAGAACGCGATGGGGCCCGGCGCCGCGGCCGACGCCAAGCTGGCCGAGCGCCTGAAGCGGATGATGTTCGAGACGCGGCTGATGCTCTCGGAGCACGACGCGCCCAACGCGGTGATGCACGCCGACGCGGCCCGCGCCTACATCTTCAGCGACGTGGCCCGCGTGCGGTTCCACATTGCCCGCGCGGCCGCGCTTATCGCGGGCAAGCGATACCAGGACGCGGTCGACGAGTACGTGACCATTGCCGAGAAGATGGCCGGCGTCAAGCTGACCATCGGGAGCACGAGCGGGCCGGCGGCCACGATCGCGCAGGCCCTGACCGGCGAGCTTGTCCGGCGGCACGGCATTGGCGTGTACGCGCGGGCCGACGCGCGAATCCGCGCGAAGTATGACCGGGCCGCGCTCGACAAGGATGCCGCCGCGCTGCGCGAGCTGTACCTCGCGCACCCGCACGGCTCGCTCGCCGACAACTGCCTGTTCGAGCTTGCGGGGATCGCCATCAAGGAGAAGTACGGGCTGGGCCGGGCGCAAAACTACCTCCTCAGCCTCACGCGGCTGTACCCGCATTCGGAGCTGCTCGGCGAGGCGTTCGGCATGCTCCTGGTGAACTGCGAGCAGAGCGGGCGGTACCACCTCGCCGGCACGCTGCTGCGCGACGTCCGGGAGAAGCACCCGCTCGTCGTTATCCCGTGGAAGGGCGAGAACGTGCCCGGGGGCGCGCTGTGTGACCGGCTGATGAAGCTCGATGAGTTTCGGCGTGCGGCGCGCGGCCGCGGGCTGCCCGTGCTCATCCCGCCGCTACGGATGGTGTGGGAGACCGAGACAGGCTTCGAGGTGCCGGTGACGGTCATCTCCGGCGAGAACTGCTTCGACCGCGGCATCGGCCTGGCCGCGGACGTCGTGCCCGGCCGGCAGCCACATCAATACTACGGCCGGATCACCCGGCTGCGTGCGTTCGACGTCGCGACCGGCCGGACACTATGGACGTCGACGACCGACGTGCACTGGAGCATGGGCGACATCGAACGCGACGACTCACCGTGGGGGCGGAGCAAGTTCCGGGCGCTCGTCGCGTGCTCCGGCGGCGTGGCCGCGCTGTGTCATCCCGACGGCGTCGTCGCGTTCGACATCGCCACCGGCCGCCGGCTGTGGGAGAAAACATGGAAGAGGCCCGCGGCCGCCAATCCCATGCAGTGGTTCGACCATCGTATCTTCGGCCAGATGCACCACCTCCTGCGGCAGTCGGTCAACATGCGGCCGGTATTCGCGTCCGACGCCGGGCGCCTCTTCTGCTATCTGCCCGACACGAGGCTGATGTGCGTCGACGTGGCGACCGGCCGGGCGCTCTGGGAGGCCAGGGACAAGGGCTTCGCCCGCGGCGCCATCGGCCTGTTCGACGACATCGTCGCCGTTGCCGGCATTCAGCCCAACACGATCATCGCCTACGACGCGCTCAGCGGCCGGAAGGTCTACTCGAAGGAGCAGCCGGGGACGCTCCCGGGCCGGCCCGCCTACGACACGGCGCGGCGCCTGATCTTCGTCGCCGACGGCTCGCGTGTGCTCTGCCACCGCGCCGACGACTTCCGCCAGGTGTGGGCGTCTCAGCCGGAGAAGAGCACGTACCTCGCGTCGCAGCCGTGGTACATCCAGGTGCTTTCCGGCGAGCAGATCGCGGTCCTCCGATACAACCGCGTCGGCGACGCCACCGGTTACGAGCTGGTGATGTTCGACGCCGAGAACGGCAACCGGGCGTGGGCGGTTTTCGCCAGCAAGTACGTGCGGAAGGGCCGCGACTACACGCGCACGAACGTCAGCCAGGCGCCCGTCTTCGGCAGCCGATTCGTGTTCATCCCGGCACAGCACTACGAGCGAAAATACGTCAACAAGGGCTACCAGACCAAGCAGGGCCTGATGGTGCTTGTGTTGGATCGCAAGACGGGCAAAACACTGCGCGAGTGCCGGCAGGAGGGCGAGAACATCTATCCGTTCAGCGTCACGGGCACGGCCGAGCACGCGGTCATCATCGTGAGAGAGTATGATCGCGCTCGCGGCCGGCACGCGGCGAAGCTGCAAGTCGTCAGCGGCGAGACGGCGAAGTCGGCCCTTTCCGTCGGCCTGTCCGACATCCCGACCAGCGGCATCCTGCACAACCTGATGCTCCAGCGGATGTCGGCCGTGGCCACGATCGACGGCAAGGTCATTGTGCCGACCTACAAGGGCCTGACGTGCTGCGGCGCGGGCGGCGCGGCGCCGGAGCCGGAGCCAAAGGACAAGAAGAATGAGAAGCAGTAAGTTCATTGCGGCGGCCCTGGCCGCCTGCCTGATTTGTCCGGCCGCATTTGCCGCCGACCCGCGGCCCGACATGGTGACCGCGCAGGCCGAGGAGGCGATAAAAAAGGGCCTGGCGTTCCTGGCGAGCAAGCAGGACCAGCGCGGCTCGTGGTCGGGCGGGACGGGCTACGGCGGCAGCTACAAGGCCGCGATGACGGGCCTCGCAGGCGTCGCGCTGCTCTCGAGCGGCAGCACGCCGACGCGCGGCCCCCACGCGAAGAACATCCGCAAGGCGATCCACTGGGCCCTCTCGCAGCAGGGGCCGACCGGGCTCATCTGCTCGCGGGCCGAGGAGTCGCGCTCGATGTACGGCCACGGATTCTGCATGCTCTTCCTCGCCGAGAGCCTCGGCATGGGGGGCAGCAAGCGGCTCGAACGGCGCATCCGCGTCGCGCTTCAGCGCGGGATCAAGCTCACCGAGGCCGCGCAGAGCCCGCTCGGCGGATGGATCTACACGCCGTCGGGCCAGTCCGACGAAGGCTCCGTCACCGTCACGCAGGTGCAGGCGCTCCGCGCCTGCCAGAACGCGGGCGTGCAGGTCAACAAGGCCGTCATCGACAAGTCGTTCGAGTATCTGAAGAAATCGAAGGTGCAGGACGGCGGGATCGCTTACTCGGCGCGGCAGGTACGCGGCGGCCAGGGCAGCAGCCGGCCGGCCATCACCGCGGCCGCGCTCACCTGCCTGTTCAGCGCCGGGAAGTACGACGACCCGCTCACGAAGTCAACCCTCGACTACTGCCTCAAGCGCTACCCGTCGATGCTCGGCGGGGGCGGCGGCCACTTCTACTACGCGCACCTCTACCTCGCCGAAGCGCTATACCAGCACGGCGGGAAAACGTGGAAAGATTACTACCCCAAGATACGCGATTGGCTCGTCAAGGCCCAGAGCAACGGCGCGTGGCAGGGCGACGGCGTCGGCCACGTCTACGGAACGTCGATCGCGTTGATCATCCTGCAACTGCCGTACGGCACCCTGCCCGTCGTGCAGAAATAGTTCTGAGAGGAGGCACAGAATGTCCGAACAGCCCGGAGCACTGTCGCAAGACGATCTCGCCGCAGTGGACAAGATGAAGGAATCGTTCGAGACGATCCGCGCGGAACTGGCGAACGTGATCGTCGGGATGGACCGGGTGATCGAGGAATTGCTCATCTCGATCTTCTCGCGCGGCCACTGCATCCTAGAGGGCGTGCCCGGCCTCGCCAAGACGCTCCTCATCAGCACGCTCGCAAGGTCGCTCTCGCTCTCGTTCAACCGCATCCAGTTCACGCCCGACCTCATGCCGTCGGACATCACCGGCACCGACGTCATCCAGGAGGACAGGGCGACGAGGCGGCGCGAGTTCCGCTTCCTACCCGGCCCCATCTTCGCCAACATCATCCTGGCCGACGAGATCAACCGCACGCCGCCGAAAACGCAGGCCGCACTGCTCGAGGCGATGCAGGAGCGGCAGGTCACCATCGGCGGCGAACGACACCCGCTCGACCCGCCCTTCTTCGTGCTCGCCACGCAGAACCCCATCGAGCAGGAGGGCACCTACCCGCTGCCCGAGGCGCAGCAGGACCGCTTCATGTTCAAGATCTTCGTCAACTACCCGAACTGGGACGAGGAGTTCGACATCGTCCAGAACATGACCGCGATCGAGGAGGCCGAGGTCGCGCAGGTGCTCAGCGGCGCCGACATCCTCACGCTCCAGAAGACCGTCCGCCGCGTGCCGGCCGCGCCGCACGTCATCCACTACGCGATGTCGCTCGTCCGGAAGACGCGCGTACACGAGCAAGAAGGCGTGCCGGACTTCATCCGCGACTACGTGAGTTGGGGCGCCGGCCCGAGGGCGTGCCAGTTCCTCGTCCTTGCCGCGCGGGCCTATGCCGTCCTCCGGGGGCGGTACTGCGCATCGACCGGCGACATCAAGCGCGTTGCGTGCCCCGTCCTGCGGCACCGCATCATCACCAACTTCAACGCCGACAGCGAGGGCGTCACGCCCGACAAGATCGTCGAGAAGCTCATCGAGACCACGCCCGCGAAGGAAGCAGCCTTGACGAACGACCCGAAGCTCGAGACGACGTTCAAGGAATAACCCTTGGCCGAAGACTACCGCAAATATCTCGACCCGAAAGTCCTGATGAAGATCTCGCAGCTCGAGCTCAGGGCCCGGCTGATCGTCGAGGGCTTCATCTCGGGCATGCACAAGAGCCCGTTCCACGGATTCAGCGTCGAGTTCGCCCAGCACCGCGAGTACGTGCCCGGCGACGACATCCGCCACGTCGACTGGAAGGTCTGGTCGAAATCCGACCGGCTTTACATCAAGCAGTACGAGGAAGAGACGAACCTCCGCGGCTACATCCTGCTCGACATGAGCGAGTCGATGAAGTACGGCTCGCCGGGCCGCATGAACAAGTTCGACTACGCCTCGTGCATCGCGGCCTCGCTCGCATTCCTGCTCCTGCGCCAGCAAGACGCGGTCTCGCTCACGCTGTTCGACACCGAGGTGCGGACGCACGTCCCGCCGAGCGGCCACCCGGCGCAACTGAAGACGATGCTCAGCGAGGTCGTCGGCACGTCGCCCGAGCGGAAGACCGAACTCGGGCACATCTTCGCGGAGCTCGCCGAGAAGATCACGCGCCGCGGCGTGATCGTCATCATCAGCGACCTGTTCGCATCGGTCGACGGCATCATCAAGGGCATCCAGCAATTCAGGCACCGGCGCCACGACGTGATCGTGTTCCAGGTGCTCGACGAATTCGAGCTGACGTTCCCGTTCCAGCGGAACACCCTGTTCCGCGGGCTCGAGGAATATCCCGAGGCGCTCGTCGAGCCCCGTTCGCTGCGCGACGCGTACCTCGACGCGTTCGGCGAGTTCAACACGCAGCTCCGCCGCAGGTGCATCGCCAACAACGTCGACTTCGTGCAACTGAAAACGACCGACAACCTCGACGCCGCGCTCTCCAGTTACCTCGCATCGAGGCGGAAATAAAGGAGCCGCTCCGTGCCGCCCTGGTTCCCGTTCAGCGCGATCAACTCCGGATTGATGTGGGGCTCGGCCCTCATCGGCGTCCCCATCATCATCCATCTGCTCAACCGGCGGCGGTTCCGCATCATCGACTGGGCCGCGATGGAATGGCTGCTGATCGCCATCAGGCGGAACAAGCGCCGCATCACCATCGAGCAGCTCATCCTGCTCGCGCTGCGCTGCCTCATCATCCTGCTCGTCGTCCTCGCCGTCAGCAAGGTGTTCTTCAGCAGCGGCGCTGCGCCCGGCGTCGGACGGTTCGTCGGCTCCACCACCGACTGGGCCGTCGTCCTCGACGACTCTTACAGCGCCGGCCAGAGCGTCGGCGGAGCCGGCACGTGCTTCGACCGCGCGAAGCGGGTAACGGGCGAGCTGCTCGAGAAGATCGTGGCCACGCACCGCAAGGACACGTTCGCCCTCGTCGCGACGGACACGCCCGGCCACAAGCTGCCGGCCGCGTTGAAGGTCGACCGCGAGTTCGCCCGGCGGATTCAGTCGGGCCTCGAACACACCGAGCCGGCGGACCTCCGGCTCGGCCCGGCCGGCCTCATCGAGCGCGGCCTGATCGCGCTCCGCGGCGCCGAGAGCTCCAACAAGGCGCTCGTGATCGCCACCGATTGCCGCCGCGCCGACTGGTCGTTCGTCGAGGCGCAGCGGGCCGAGCTCGACAAGCAGCTCGCCGAGGCGAAGGACCTCGGCGTCCGTATTTACCTCGCCGACTGCGGCCCGTCCGACCCGCGCGACTTCGCCAACCTCGCCGTCGTCGGCCTCGCCCCTCGCGAGAAGATAACGCAAGCCGGCGTGATCGCCGAGCTGACCGCGACCGTCAGGAACCTCGGGCCCGGCGACGCCTCCGACGTGCCCGTCACGTTCACCGTCCGGTCGCCCGTCTACGGCGCCAACCCGCAGCCCACGAAGACGATCGACAAGATCGCCGCCGGCGGCAAGGCGAAGGTCACCCTCTTCTACACGTTCAAGACCGCCGGGTCCTACGGCGTCACGGCCGAGATCGGCGGCGATCCCCTCCCGGTCGACAACGTGCGCTCGCTCGCGCTCGACGTAAGCGGCGGCATCAACGTCTTGCTCGTCGACGGCGAGCCCGCGCTCGACCGGACCGAGTCGGAGACGTACACGCTGCGGCACGCCCTCTCGCCGTCGGTCGCACGGTTCGGCGTCAACGTGAAGGTTATCGACGCGGCCGCTCTCACGGCGGCGCACGTCGACCGGTCGGCCGTCGTCATCCTTGCGAACGTCGCGCGGCTGGCGCCCGCGCAGATCGAGATGCTGGAGCGCTTCGTGCGCCGCGGCGGCGGCCTCGCCATCTTCCCCGGCGACCTCGTCGAGCCCGCCGCGTTCGGCCGCCTGTTCTACAACGGCGGGAAAGGAATCGCACCGTGTGAGCTCGAGAGCGCCGTCGGCGACCCCGCAGCGGCCGCGCGCACCGGCGGCAAGTTCGTCCGGCTCAGCTCCGGCCACCTGGGCCACCCGGTGATGGCCGACTTCCGCGACGAACTCGCCGTGCTCGTCGGCGGAGCGCGGTTCTACCGCCGGTTCCCGCTGAAACTGCCCGCGGACCTCGAGAAGAACGGCCTGACGGTCGTCGCCCGCTACGGCGACGCCGGCCGCAGCGTCGCAATGGTCGAGAAGCGAATCGGGAAGGGCACCGTCGTGCTTGGCACGTCATCCGCCGATGCCGAGTGGAACACGTGGCCGAGGATGCGGACGTATCCCGTCGTGATGCACCGGCTCGTCGAGCACCTCCACACCCGCACCGGCGGCACGCGCAACCTGACCGTCGGAGCGCGATACACGATGCCAGTCGACCTGTCGCGGTTCGATCTCGAGGTGACCGTCGATCCGCCGAAGCGCGGCGGAGCGCTCCGGCGCGCCGCGCAGGTCGGCGCCGACGGAGCCGCCGTCGTCACCATCGACGAGACGCGGTCGGCCGGCATCTACGCCGTCAAGCTGAAGAGCCGTTCGGCCGGCGCGGCCGAGCCGGCGCGGAAGGGGCTGAACATCGAGTACTTCGCGGCGACACTCGACACCCGCGAGAGCGACCTCCGGCGGGTCGACGTCCCGCGTTTCAAGACCCGCCTGGCCGAGCTGGGCATCACGTACGGCACCACGGCCGACGACATATGGGAGAACGCGCCCGAGGAGCGCGTCAGCCTGTGGCGTGTTGTCCTCATCGCGCTCGGCTGCTGCCTGGCGCTCGAGTCGTTCCTCGGCCGGAAGTTCGGGCACCACAAGACGTAGGAAAGTGATTCGCGTATGAACGTGCTGATCGCAGCGGAAACGGCCGACGGCCCGCTCGACCGCGTGGCGAAGTGGCTCATCAACTTCGACTACGACGCGGTCGAGACCGAGGACCTCGCGCTGCGGTTCCTCGGAATGCCCGAGGGCTGGGGCCTGCTGCTGACGCTCGCGTGCGTCGCCGCGCTCGTCTGGCTCACGTTCGCGCTCTACAGGCGTGAAGGGCGGACGGCCTCGCGCGGGCGGAAGCGCTTCCTCGCCGGCGTGCGGACCGCCGCCATCCTGCTCGCACTTCTGCTGTTCCTCGAGCCGACGCTCTTCGAGTCGCGCGTCCGCGAGACGCTCTCGCCGGTCATCGTGCTCGTCGACGGGTCCGAGAGCATCACGATCGACGATTTCTACAGCGATCCGGCCGCCGCGGCCGGCGTCGCCGCGGCCACCGGCCTCGACCTGACCGCGAGGAAGCGCTTCACGCGGCAGGAGATCATCGCGGCCGCGCTCAACAACCCGGCGACCGACTTCCTCAATCGCCTCGCCGCGAAGAACCCCGTCCACGTCTACTCGTTCGGCGTGAACACGAAGGAGCTGTTCCGGCTCGGCCTTGCGCCCGATCCCGAGAAGGCCGGCAACCCCGGGGCCGACGGGCAACCGCCGGAACGGTTCAAGCCCGGCGCACTGGTGCTCGAGGTCCAGAGCGGGCGAACATACCTGGGCCGGGCCGTCAATGCCATCCTCGAACAGGCGGCGGCCATCGCGCCGGCCGGGCTCGCGGCCATCATCGTCATCAGTGACGGTCAGGACAACGACCGCGTGCTCGACGCGACCGCGTCGGCCGGCAAGTACGCCGCGCGCGAGGGCGTGACCGTCTTCGCCGTACCCGTCGGCCTGAGCAAGTCGCGCAAGACGCGCAACATCAAGGTCGCGAAGGGTCTCCAGGTGAACCGGACACTGTTCGCGGGCGACCCGGCCGAGTTAGTCGCCCTCGTCTCGAGCTCCGGATACGAGCGCCCGATGCGGATCGTCGCGAAGCTCTACCGCAAGAAGCTCGGGTCGGACAACGAGGAGGAGGTCGCGAGCAAGGAGGAATCGGTCGGCGTCGACGCCGTCGACCAGCCGGTCGCGCTCAAGCACACGCCGCAGCCCGGCGAGGAGGGCGAGTATGTCTATACGTTGAGGATCGCGCCGCTCGACGACGAGCATCTGCGGCGCGACAACGCCGCCGTCGCCGGCGGGATCCGCGTCGTCACGACCTCGACGAACGTCCTCCTCATCGGCGGCTCGCCGACCTGGGAGTTCCGCCGCCTCCGGGGTCTGCTCATCCGCGACAAGTCCGTCACGCTCAGTTGCTGGCTCCAGAGCGCCGGCAAGGGGTACCCGCAGGCCGGCAACCGCCTGCTCACGCGGCTGCCGCGCTCGAGCCAGGAGCTGGCCGAAGCCGACTGCCACGTCGTCATCCTGATCGACGTCGACCCCGACCCGGCCGCGTTCGACGCCGACTGGTTCAAGATGCTCGAGGAGTTCGTGAGCGACAAGGCGGGCGGGCTGCTCTACGTCGCCGGCGAGAAGGAGGAATACACCCTCGCGCTCTTCGAGTCGCGCATCAGCGCGCCGCTCCGAAACATGCTTCCGGTCGAGCTGGACATGGCCCGCGCGCGGCTGGCCGTCGGCGACGGCTACAAGGGCGCCCGCGCGTGGCCGCTCAAGCCGACCGAGGACGGCCTCAGCAGCCCGCTGCTCCGGTTCTCGACCGAGCGCGAGATCACCGAGCGAGTCTGGCAGTCGCTGCCGGGCGCCGTCTGGACGTTTCCGATCAGGAAGGCGAAGGCGCACGGGACCGTGCTGATGCGCACGCTCGACCCGAGCCGCAGCGTCTCCATCGGGGGCAAGCTCGAGCCGATGCCCGTGCTGGTCACGAGCTTCTACGGCCGCGGCCGCGTCGCGTTCATGGGTTTCGACGAGACGTGGCGGTGGCACCGGCGCGGGACGCGATTCTACGATACGTTCTGGACGCAGTGCATCCGGTCGCTCGTCGAGGGGCGCCTCGTGGGCGGCAGGAAATCGGCGATCCTCGAGACCGACAGCGAGAGCTATCCGCTGGGCGAGGCGGCGACGATCTCGGCGAAGGTGTTCGACGCGAGCGGCAAGCCGGCGCGGCTCTCGAGCGTGGCCGTTAAGATCGAGATGGCGGCCGAGGGCGGCGACGGCGGGACGTCCGGCCGCCTGCCGCCCGTGACCGTCCAGTTGATGCCCGTGCCCGGCTCGCCGGGGACGTATAAGCTTCGGTACGTGCCGCAGCGGACGGGCTTCTACAAGCTCTCGCTCGCCGGGTACGAGGCGGGCGCCGCCGCGGCCGCGAGTATCGAGGTCGCGTCGCAGTTCGAGTTCGACCATCCCGAGGCGAACCGCGTCCGCCTGGCCGAGCTGACCGACGCGGGCGTCGGCGGCGGGATCGTCGAGCTGAAGGACCTGGCTGCGCTCCCCGAGCGCATCGGCAGCAAGAGGAAGCAGGTGATCGAGCAGGGCGATCAGTTCGCCCTGTGGGCTAACCCGCTCGCCCTCGGCCTGATGACCGCGCTCCTTGGCGTCGAATGGATGTTGCGAAAACGCGCGAATATGGCGTGAGGAAAACGTTAACGTGCACGAGCCGGTGATCAGCAAGATTCGCGCGTTCCG
>JBDREM010000033.1:0-13317 GCA_043819695.1 Planctomycetota bacterium | reverse complement strand
AACATCCATCCCGCCGACAAACAGACCGTGGGCAAGCGGCTGTCCCTGTGGGCGCTGGCCAAGGTCTACGGCAAGAAGGGCATCACGTATTCGGGGCCCCTGTATAAGAAGATGAAGGTAGACGGGACCAAGATACGTCTTTCGTTCGACCACGTGGGCGGCGGGCTCGTCGCGCGCGACGGCAAGCCGCTCAACGAGTTCCAGATCGCCGGCGCCGACGGCAGGTTCGTGCCGGCCACGGCGACCATAGACGGCAAGACGGTAGTCGTCGAGTCAGACAAGGTCGCCTCGCCGACGCAGGTCCGGTTCGGCTGGCACAAGACGGCCAACCCGAACCTGGTCAACAAGGAAGGTTTGCCGGCTTCGCCGTTCCGGACGAAAGACTGGCGGGGCGGCACAGGAGAGTGACTCGCCCGCCGTCTACTCACACTGCCCGGCAGATAGAGATCGTCTTCGTCGCCCAAAGGACAAGATGAAATGAAGATACCCGCCATGGCACTCGTGCTCGTGGCCGCGTCGGTCACGATGGCGGCCGAGACATCGCTGCTGTTCGAGAACAGCGATTTCGAGAAGGGGGACCTGACGAACTGGACGGCGGAGGGCGACGCCTTCAAGTTCCAGCCCACGAAGGGCGACAACCCGAAGGCACGGAACCGCGAGCCGAGCAGGCATCAGGGAGACTTCTGGATCGGGACGTTCGAGAAGTACAACGGAAAGGTCGGCAGGCCCGGCGAGGTCCAGACCGACGTCCCCAGAGGAGAGCTCACCTCGACGGAGTTCAAGGTGACGCGAGACTACATCAACTTCCTGATCGGCGGGGGCGGCTACATGGGCACGTGCGTGAAGCTGCTCTGCGAGGGCAAGACGTACTACGTCTCGAGCGGGTTCAGCTCGGAGACGATGCAGCGGGTGTCCGCCGACGTCAGGCGCTTCAAGGGGAAGAAGGCCCGGATCCTGATCCTCGACGGCCTCGGCGGGGGGTGGGGGCACATCAACGCGGACGACTTCACCGCCTCCGACAAGCCGCTGGGCGACCTGCGGGAGCCGGTGATTGCCGGGAAGGACGATCCCTATCCCGGCGTCGGCTACAAGCAGAAGTACCGCCCGCAGTTCCACTTCACGTCGAAGAGGAACTGGCATAACGATGTGAACGGCCCGGTCTACTACAAGGGGGAATACCACCTCTTCTTCCAGCACAATCCCGGTGGGATCGGGTGGGGGAACATGACCTGGGGGCACGCCGTCAGCAAGGACCTGGTCCACTGGAAACAGGTCCAGCACGCCATACACCCCTATGATGGCGGAACGATCTTCTCCGGTTCCGCTGCGGTTGATTGGAACAACACGTCGGGCTTCGGCAAGAAGGGCGAGAAGGCGGAGAAGCCCATCATCGCCTGCTACACGCATGCGCGCGCGCCCTTCACGCAGGCCATTGCCTACAGCATCGACCGCGGACGCACGTGGACCCGGTACCGGGGGAACCCGGTCGTGCCCAACCAGGGCGTGCACTCCGACGAACGGGACCCCAAGATCTTCTGGCACGAGCCGACGAAGAAGTGGGTCATGCTCCTCTTCCTGAAGGTCCCGATCGCGCGCTTCTTCATCTCCGACGATCTGAAGACATGGACCGGGACTTCGGACGTCACCGGCCGCCACTTCGCCGAATGCCCGGACATATTCGAACTCCCCGTGGACGGGGACAAGAAGAACACGAAGTGGGTGCTGCACGACGGCGGGTTCTTGTACTCGATCGGCAGTTTCGACGGCAGGAGTTTCAAGATCGAGGCGACGCCGGGCCGCGGCGACCTCGGCGGGAACTTCTACGCCGCCCAGGTGTTCAACGACGCGCCCGACGGACGCGTGGTCCAGGTGGCGTGGATGGCCGGCAGTGACTTCGCGCAGATGGGAATGCCGTTCAACCAGCAGGTGTCGTTCCCGTGCGAGCTGACGCTGCGCACCACGGACGACGGGATCCGCATCTATCGCTGGCCCGTGAAGGAGATCGAGTCACTCTATAAGAAGAAGCACAAGATCGAGAAGGCGCGCCTGAAGCCCGGCGACAACCCGCTGAAGGACATCAAGGCCGAACTGATCGATCTCTACGCCGACATCACGGTCGGCTCAGCCAGGAAGATCGCCTTCAACCTGCGCGGCTCACCGGTGAGTTTCCACGGAAATACGCTGGGGACCGTCAGAGGCAGAGCTCCCCTGAAGCCCCAGGACGGCAGGATCACCGTCCGGATCCTGATCGATCGTGGCTCGGTCGAGGTCTTCGGAAACGAGGGGCGCCTCTCCCTGACCACCTACGCGCTGCACGAGCCGGAGAACCTGAACCTCTCGCTGACAGTCGAAGGGGGAGAGGCCATGCTGAACAAGCTCGTCGTGAACGAGCTGAAATCGGCCTGGAAGTAGGAAGAAAGAACGCGCGCAAGGAAAGGATGAAGGTCATGAAAAGTGCAATTGTTGTCTTGAGTGTCTTGGGCGCCATCGCGCTGCTCGGCCTGTCGACCGCGTCCGCCGCCGAGGGCCGTGTTGTCCACGTCAAGATCCGCGCGGACAGCGAGCATCCCGGCATGGAGGCCATCAAGGCGATGGACGGCAATCCCGGCACCTTCTGGCACAGCCGCTGGCACTATCCCACGACCGAGCTGCCCCATGAGATCGTTGTCGACCTGGGCGAGCCGCGTGAGATCACCGGCTTCACCTATCTCGGGAGGACCGACAACTGCGACAACGGCAAGATCAAGGAGTACGAGGTCTACCTGAGCGATCATCCCGAGGAGAGCGTGCCGCTTGCCCAGGGCACCCCTGTCGCCAAGGGCACGTTCGAGAAGGTGCAGGGGGAGAGCATCGTGAAGTTCGCCGCCCCCGTCAAGGGCCGCTTCTTCCGGCTGCGGGCGCTCTCGAACGTCACCGGACAGCGCACATGGTCGGGCATCGCCGAACTGCGCATTCACTGCGAGGGCGTGAAATTCGTGGGCAGGCCCTGGTCGCTGCGCCTGGACTTCCCCAAGGCGGGGGAGGAGGCGATCGCGCTCATCGAGGGCTTCCCGCTGCTCCTGAACCTCCTGGAGCTGGAGGATCCCTGGCGCTGGGAGACGAAGGCGCTGACGGGCCGGCTGTTCCGCAGGGAGCTGCCGGGCGCCCTCGAGTCCACGCTCGATTTCGGCGAGATGGAACTGGCCTGCGGCACGCAGGAGCGCCCGGGGCTCTATATCGACCGCCGGGTCGCGTACGACTGGCGGACGATCACCAACAAGGAGTGGGGCGAGAAGCGGATGGGCGACTGGCCGGGCCAGAAGGTCTGGGACCACTATGCGAGCGTCACCGACTACTACGTCTACAACCCCGCCCGGCCGCTGATCCGGGTGCATCTCGGCTACCCGCCGACCGGCTGGGCCCACATGATGAAGGTGACGTATCCCACTGTGCCGGACTCCGTCCGGAAGGACGTCCCGGCCCGGTTCGAGAAGATCGTCGAGGCCCTGGGGCCCTACGGCGCGAAACGGTTGCCGCTGAAGCACAACCACATCCGCCAGTACCTGCTGCCGGGCGGCACCCGCGTGACGGTTCGCGACAAGACGACCGGGCCCGAGGTCAAGGTGAAGATCGATTTCGAGCCGGCCGAGCCGATCAAGGGCCGCACGCCGCTGCGCGCGTTCCCGGGCGCCGAGGGGTACGGCGCCTTCACCCCCGGCGGCCGGGGCGGCAAGGTCTACATCGTGACGACGCTCGAGGACTACCTCCCCGAGGATCGTCCCGGCATGAAGAAGGGCTTTCGGGGGTCCCCCGGCTTCCCTCCGATCCCGAAGGAGAAACCCATCCCCGGCAGCCTGCGCGAGGCGGTCGAGGCCGAGGGACCCCGCATCGTCATGTTCGGCGTCTCAGGGACGATCGAGCTGAAGGCGCCGCTGAAGATCCGGCACCCGTACCTGACGCTCGTCGGCCACACGGCGCCCGGCGAAGGCGTCCAGATCCGCAACTGGTGGATCACGACCCACCGGAACAAGGCCCATGACATCGTTCTGAGATACCTCCGCGTTCGGGTGGGCGAGATCAAAGGGCCGGGCAACCTGCGGCGCGTCCGGGCCGAACAGAGCGAGGGCATAAGCTTCTCGGGAATGAACATGATTGTGGATCACTGCGAGTTCGCCTACGGGAACGACGAGATCGTCTCTCTCGGGACGTACCCCGAGGGGAACCTCTACCGCGGCGTGCGGGCGCTGGCGTCCTTCCAGTGGAACTACACGTACGGCGCCCCGACGGCCTCGACGCACGACAAGGGGAACCACTCGATGGGCTATATGCTGGGCTTCTACGGGTTCCTCTCGTTCCACCACAACCTCACCGCGCACGTCACCCGGCGCAACCCGCGGGCCGGGGGCCTGGGCCTCGACTGGCGGAACAACGTGCTGTACCACTACCAGGGCAGCGGCTACGGCGGCGAGCCGAACGACATCATGATGAACTACATCGGCAACGTACAGAAGCGCGGCGGATGGGGGCATGCCTTCCTGGCGAAGACCGGCGACATCGCCTACTTCTACGGCCGCGACAACGTCGGCGTCTCGGACCCGCCGTTCCAGGCGCGCCCCGAGACGATCATGGACCGGCCCTGGAACGCCGAGCCCGTGACGACCGACCGGCCGCAGGTGGCCTACGAGAAAGTGCTCAAGTACGGCGGCGTCGACCTGCCTGTGCGGGACGTCATCACCGCGTTCGTCTCCGAGAGCACACGCACCAATACCGGCAACTTCTGCGGGACCCCCGCGGACTGGCCGCACGGCGGCTATGCCACCTACAAGCCGGCCGAGCCCGCCCCCGACGCCGACAAGGACGGCATGCCCGACTGGTGGGAGAAGAAGTACGGCCTGAATCCGAACAAGGCCGCGGACAACGCCGAGGACAAGGACAAGGACGGCTACACCAACGTCGAGGAGTACATCAACGACACCGACCCGACCGAGTTCATCGACTACGGCAAGCCCGAAAACAACCTGCATTCGCTTCACCGAGAGGATACGATACATAGGAGGAAGGAATGACGAGATTGCTGCTTGGGCATCTGAGTATTTCGGATTTCTACGAAAGGAGAAGGTCATGAAGAAGATCATCGCAACATCACTGTTTGTGTTGGCCGCCATTGCGTTGCTGGGCCTCTCGACCGCGTCCGCCGCCGAGGAGCTCTGGGTCATCAAGGACGGGGTGCTGAACAAGGACGCGCTGACCGACAGCGCCAAGTCGACCGGAAAGGGCCACGTCTATTGCGGCGGACGGACCGTCGACGGGGTGCATCTCTCCACGCCACACGTCGGGGGCCTCGCGAACTACGCGCGCTTCATAACGGCGAAGTCGGCCGTGGGGGCCTTCGAGTTCAAGGTCGTCTTCTCCTGCACCGCCCGAGCTGGGAAGTGGGTGTATCCGAAGATCAATATTTCGGATCGCGGCTACCTCTATTTCTCGAAGGACGGCAGGCAGGTCTTGCTGAGCGGCAGGAAGGCGGCTTTGCCGCTTAAGGCCTTCGCGGCGCCCAGCCCGGTGAACGCGTTCGACGGCGGCCTGCATTCGCTGGCGGTCAAGCGCGTCGGGGACAGGCTGTCCTTCTACTGCGACGACAAGAAACTGAACGAGCAGCCGATCGATCCCGACGTGAACCTCCACCTCTGGTTCGATGCCTTGTTCCTCACGATAAAGACCAAGAGCATCAAGCTGACCGCGGACGAACTGTCCGACGACCTGAAGACGGTCTTCAAGTCCGAGGCCCTCATCCAGGAGATCTACAAGGGCTCCGGCGTGCCCCCCAAGCCCGAGTACGGCAAGGCGTGCCGGTATCGTATTCCGGCCCTGGCGGTCTCGACGAAGGGCACGATCCTCGCCTTCGCCGAGGCGCGCCGGACGACGGGCGCCGACGTCGGCGACATCGACGCCGTCGTCAAGCGCAGCGAGGACAACGGCAAGACCTGGGGCCCGGAGATCGTGGTCTGGGACGACGGCGCCAATTCCATCAACAACCCCTGCCCGATCGTGGACCCGAAGACCGGCCGGATCTGGTGCTGCATGGGTCGATATAACCCCTATCCGACTTCGAACCAGCACGTTGCCTACAGCGACGACGACGGGAAGACCTGGTCGAAGCCGAGGGACATCACGCAGGCGATCCAGGCCACGATCGAGCCCAAGAGGAAATGCTGGATTCCCGGTCCCGGCGCCGGCATCGTGATGAGGCACGAGAAGTACGCGGGGCGCCTGGTCATCCCGATGGGCTTCGCGCCGCTCGTTGTCTACAGCGACGATCACGGCGAGACGTGGAAGGGCGGCGGCTGGGGCGGCAGTGACGGGGGCGAGGCGAAGTGCGCGGAGCTTCTTGACGGGTCGCTGCTCTTCAACGGCCGCACGGGAACGAAGAAGCGCGCTCTGTCGATCGTTACCGAGGGCGGCACGAAGAACGCCACGAAGACGTGGTACGCCGACGACCTGCCCGATCCGTCCTGCCAGGGAGCCATCGTGCGCCACTCCTGGCCGAAGGATGGCAAGCCGGGCATCCTTCTCTATTCCGGTCCGGGGGTCGTCACCGCACGCGCTCAGGGCACATTGTTCGCGAGCTACGACGATGGAAAGACGTGGCCGTGGAAGCTGGAGTACTACCAGGGGCCCTCGGGCTACAGCGACGCGTGCGTCCTGCCGGACGGCCGGGTGGCCGTCCTCTTTGAGAAGGACGGCAAGGCCCATCTCGGCTTCACGATCCTCCCGGCCCCGCCTGTGGAACCGCCGGCGAAACCGGGCAAATAACGATACCGTGGTCCTTGTCCCGATCGCGCTTCTAGGAAGTGTGGGATCATAAGAGCAGAAGAAAGGGAGACACATGAGCCAATTCGTATTACAAGTAATGGTACTCATCACGTTTGCAGTACTAAGCACCGTGTACGCCCAGACCGACGACCCGCTCGAAAAGGAAATGCAGGCTGCGCAGGCCGCGCTGGAAGAGGCGATCCCACGCGCGGCGAAGGACACGACTCGGCCGATGTACCACTTTCGGCCACCCGCCCGCTGGATGAACGACATCTGCGGCACGATCTACTACAAAGGCTACCACCATATCTTCCATCAGAGCAATCCCTACCTGGACGACGAATACGGCTGGGGTTGGGGGCACGCCCGCAGCAAGGATCTCGTTCACTGGGAGTATCTGCCGTTTGCGCTGCCGCCGATGAAGCATCGCGGCGAAAGACGATGCAACTCCGGGTGTGTCACGCTCGACGGGAACGGCCGCCCGATGATCTTCTACACCTTCGTCCCGACGACGGGGGCGAAGCGCTCGCAGTGGGCCGCGGCCCCGCTCGATGACGATCTGATCCGCTGGCGTCGCGTCGGCGACGGGCCGCTGATGGAAGCCGGCAAGAACGGCGTGCCGCAAGATGTGCCCGGCGGCTGGAGCGACCCCTATGTGTTCAAGGCCGATGGCCGCACCTTCGTCACCTTCAAGGCGTGCGGTGGCCTTGTATGCGAAGCGACAAACAAGACGCTCACCGAATGGAAATACGTCGGTCGATTGGAGGGCGTTGTCGGTGAGTGCCCCAACGTTTTCAAGCTGCAAGACAAATGGGTCATCATCCGCTCGACTGATCCGATTTCGTATGTCACCGGGCAGTTGGTCCTCGATGGCAATGACATTCGATTCAACGTGGACGGGCCCGCCGCGGTGATGGATTTCGGGTACGGCAAGAACCTGCCCGCCGGCCGACAGAGGATTTCCCGCGGGCTCTACGGGACGAATACCTACCTGGATCCCGAGGGCCGCCGGATCATGTTCGGCTGGATCTCCGGATTCAAGACCGGCCGCGGCTGGAACGGGTGCATGTCACTGCCGCGAGTGCTGACACTGGACCGGGGCGGCCGGCTGATCCAGACGCCCGCGCCGGAACTCAAGGAGCTGCGCGAACGGCACACGCACGTCACGGGAATCGAGCTAAACAACGCGTTCAAACGGATCGATGGCGCGGGGGGAAAACAACTCGAGCTGATCGCCGAGTTCATTCCCGGTGACGCCGAGGCCTTCGGGTTGAAACTGCGCAGCAGCGGCGATGGAAGCAGGGCCGTTACGCTTCGATGCTCCGGCAAAACCCTGGACGTCGCCGGGACCGAGGTGCCAGTCGAGCGCGCAGAGGAGGTCAACTCGCTCAAGCTGCACGTGTTCCTCGATCGCTCGGTCATGGAGGTGTTCATCAACGGCGGACGGCAAGCGGTGACGCGCGTCGAGTACCCCGGCGAGGACGACCTGGACGTCGGCGTCTTCGCCGAAGGCGGCAAAGCGACGGTGAAATCGCTTGACGCCTGGCAGATGAAGAACGTCTACAAGTGAATCGCAGAAAGGAGAAGACGGTGAGAAGAGCAGTTGTTGTTTTGTCCGTCTTGGCCACAATGGCGCTTTGCCTGTCGGACGCGTCCGCCGCCGAGGAGCTCTGGGTCGTCAAGGACGGCGTGCTGAACAAGGAGGCGCTGACGCCTGCGGCCACGGAGGTCGCGAAGGACCACGTCGGTTGCGGCGGCGAGACCGTGGACGGCCTCTACGTCGTCACGACGACGTACAAGGAAGTCGCGAACTGGGCGCGGTTCACAACGGCCAAGTCGGCGCTGGGCGACTGCGACTTCAGGGTCGTCTTCTCGTGCGCCGTCGGCCGGCAGCAGTGGCGCAACCCGAATATCACCATCACCGATCGCGGCCGCCTCTGCTTCTGGAAACCCGGCAACGCGATCTTGTGGAGTAACCGGAAGTTTGCCATGCCGCTGACGGGCTTCTCGGCGGGCACCGACAAGAACCCGTTCGACGGGAACCTGCACTCGCTGGCCGTCAAGCGCGTCGGCGACAAGATCTCGTTCTACTACGACGACAAGAAGATCAACGAGCAGCCGATCGACCCGGACGCGAACCTCCACATCTGGTTCGACGCGGGGGGCAACACCTGCAAGATCAAGAGCATCAAGCTGACCGCCGAGAAGTTGTCCCACAACCTGAAGTCGACCTTCGAGTCCGCGGCACCCATCCAGGAGATCTTCAAGGGCTCGGGCGTGCATCCCAAGCCGGAGTACGGCAAGGCCTGCCGCTATCGCATTCCGTCCCTGGCGCTCTCGAAGAAGGGGACCATCCTCGCCTTCGCCGAGGCGCGCCGCGTGGGCGGGGCCGACTTCGGCAACATCGACGCGGTAGTGAAGCGCAGCGAGGACAACGGCAAGACCTGGGGCCCGGAAATCGTGGTCCTGGACGACGGCGTCAACTCGATCAACAACCAGAACCCGGTTGTCGACCCGAAGACCGGCCGCATCTGGGTCTGGATGCACCGGGGAGACGCCAAGGTTCCTCGCATATACCTTGCCTACAGCGATGACGACGGCAAGACGTGGAGCAAAGCAAAGGACATGACGGAGATTGTGGGCAGGCAGATCAAGAGCGGGCACCCCCCTGCCACCCCGTGGCCGGCCTCCGGCATTGTGCTCGAGCGCGGCAAGCACGCGGGGCGGCTTATCATGTCGGCAAACCAGAGGATCGTCTACAGCGACGACAGCGGCGAGACCTGGAAGCCGGGGCCGAATGTGAGCGCAAACCCCGGCGAGTCGAGATGCGCCGAGTTGACGGACGCATCGCTGCTCTTCATCGGCGGCGGCGGAGCCCCGGTAGACCGCCGCGCGGTCATCGTCGCGGACGGCGGCGATGGAAACGCAACGAAGCAGTGGGAACCGAAGGAATTGGTGCACGTCGGCTGTCAGGGAGCCGTCATGCGCTACTCGTGGCCGAAAGACGGCAAGCCGGGCATCCTCCTCTACTCCGGCCCCGGAAGCACCACAGCACGTGCCAAGGGCACACTGCATGCAAGCTACGACGACGGCAAGACCTGGCCGTGGAAGCTGGAGTATTACGAAGGGGGCTCGGGCTACAGCGACATTGCCGTGTTGCCGGACGGCCGCGTGGCCGTGCTCTTTGAGAAGGACGGCAAGAGCAAGCTCGGCTTCACGATCCTCCCCGCCCCGCCGGCGGAAGCGGGTACCAAGTAGGGGGGGGGCACGACGCCCGACACGCGACACGTAGAAGAAAGGAGAAGACTCATGAAGAGAAGCATCACCGTCGCACTGTTCCTTCTGACGGCCATCGCGCTGCTGGGGCTGTCGAATACGGCGGCCGCGCAGGAGAAGAAAGGGGAGGCCCTGCTTTTCCTGATCGCCGGCGACAAGAATGCCGAGGGGCAGGCCGCGTTCTCGAAGCAGACGAACGCCGCCGCGGGCATCGAGGCCAACTGGCCTGTCATGCCGGGCAGCACCGCCGCGGACATCGGCCTGCCGGTCAACAAGGAGGCGTATCCGCACAGCTTCATCTGGAGCCCCGCGAGCAACAGCCTCGAGCCGCTCACGCCGGGCGTGAACCTGCTGGCCAATGTCAGGCGCCGGGGCAGGCCGATGGGGGACCCCAACCGCCACGGCGTGGAGCTGCCGCTGGCCCACCGGCTGCAGAAGCAGTTCCCCGGAAAAGACATCTTCTTCATCAAGGTGGCCGAGGAAGGGACGGCGCTCTACCAGGAGTGGAAGCCCGGCGAGGGCGCCATGTACAAGAAACTGATCGACGCCTATCAGAAGGCGACGGCCGACCTCGAGAAGCGCTATGCGAAGGTGAAGGTCGTGGGGCTCTACTGGGATCAATGCGAAAGCGAGTTCACGGTCGGCGTCGAGCCGATGAAGAAATACCCCGAGAACCTCGCCGCGTTCGTGAAGGCGATTCGGGCCGACACGAAACACCCGGCGCTGCGGATCTTCATGCTGAAGCAGATGTTCCACAAGGTCCAGCCCGCCTGGCAGCCGGTCGTGACGGCGCAACAGGCGTTCTGCAAGAACGACCCGAATGGCGTTCTGATCGACATCGACCGCGGCCGGTACGGAATCAACATGAAGTTGTGGTCCTGGACGAACAACTGGACGTCGCTCAGCAGCAAGGGCTTCGCGGCCGTCGCCGACCGCATCGCGACGGAGGTGATGCTTGCCGAGCGGGAGGCGAACAAGCTCACCGACGGCTCTCCCAATACGAAGCGTCCTGCGATCGTGTTCCTGATCGCCGGTCAGTCGAACGCGGGCGGCACCGCCACGCTCACCATCGCTCACCGCAAGGCAAGCGGCTACCAGGACGTCTGGCCGGCCGATCCCGAGATCGCCGGGGAGAACTGCGGCGTCCCGGTGGCCGACGAGGCCTACAAGAACTGCTGGTACGCCGTAAACAATCCCGGCTTCAGGCCCATCGCGCCCGCGTCGGAGACGAAAGCCTACGAGGCCGCGTTCCCGTCGCAAGGAGCCAGGAAGCGCGAGTACCGTCATGGCATCGAGCTGCCGGCCGCGTACCGGCTGCGCCGGCAGTTCCCGGACAACGACGTCTACGTCATCAAGGTCTGCGGCGGCGGCAAGAATCTCCACACCAACTGGAACCCCGATGTGCGCGGGCAGTTCTTCGATCTCTTCATGCGGTCGGTTCCGCCCGCGCTGAACACCCTCGCCGGGAAGTACCCCGAGGTCCGCGTCGTCGGGCTCTACTGGGACCAGGGCGAGTCGGACACCGGGCCGGAAGCCGTCCGCTACGAAGGGGTCTTCCGCAACCTGATTGCGCGGATTCGCTCGAACGCTCGGCTGCCCAACCTGAAGGTCTTCACGCGCAAGCACATCTACTATTACCACGTGCCCGGAGGGCCGATCGTGAACAAGGCGATGGCCACGGTCGCGGCGCAGGACCCGAACGTCTACGTGCTGGACATCGACGTGAGCGGGGACCCGCCGGACAACGAGCCGAACTTCGACGCCTGGTCCTGCACGTTCCGCAACATCCACATCGGCAGCAAGGCCTTCAAGGAACTGACCCGCCTGATCTTCGACGAGTGCATCCCGAATGCCGAGCTGAAGGACTTCCCGCTCTACAAGCGGTAGACCGGCTGTACTCCCTTTGCAGAAGGGGTGCGTTCCTCAAGAGCGTTGATCGACTTGGGGACGCCAAGACGTCGATGGAGGACGGAATCCGCCAGACAGGGAAGCGCAGGGAAGGGGACGCGATGAAAGACAACGAAGAGCCGGCCGCCGATCGCCAACCGCCGCGGGTGCGGCGTTTCGATGCCGGGAGCGCGGAGGAGGCGAAATCCTGGCAGTCGCAGTGCCGCCGGGGTCTGGCCGCCGGGCAGGCGTTGTCCGGGTTCCTCGAGACCCGGGCGGATGCGCCCTTGAACGCAACGATCACCGGCACGGAGGACGTGGGCCACAGCACCTTTTTCAGAATGACCTTCGACGTCACGCCGGAGTGGACGGCGGAGGCCCTCCTGACGGTGCCGAAGAAGGGCGGGCGATTTCCCGCCGTGGTGTGCGTCCACGGGGTGAAGGAGGACGTCTACCCGCAGACCGAGCACTGCGTCTGGCCGCACGCGGACAAGAGAATTCGGGGCGGGGGGAAGCCCTACGGCCCCGCGCTCGCGGAACGGGGCTTCGTAACGATCGCGGCCGACTTCGGCGCGCCCGCGCCGGACGCCGGGGGCCGCGCGCTTTCCAACGGAGCGGAGAGAATCCAGGTCGGCATGCGGCTGGTCGACTGCCTCTGCGCGCGCGACGACGTCGACGCCGGCCGCATCGGAGCCGTCGGCATCTGCAAGTGGGCCGTGGTCGCCTGCCACCTGGCGGCGCTGCACCCGCGGATCCGGGCGGTCGTGTCCGCCTGCACGCTGATGCGCGACCAACACGGCGTCCCGTTTCCGATGGCCGGGGCCGATCTGCCTCCGTTCGACTTGCCCGACCTCTACGGCTTGCTCGCCGCGCGGCCCCTTCTGTGTCAGTTCGGAGAGGCGGATCCCATGCGACCCCAGTATCCGACGGAGGCCGAGATTGAGGAGACGCGGCGGCGTTACGTGATGCTTGGCGGCCGCCGCGAGGATGTTGAGGTGTTGTGGCACGCCGGCGGCCACACCGCGGACCCCGGTTCGCTTGCCGGCTTCTTCGAAAAGGCGTTGGAGTGACCGGGGGAACTATGAGTGCCCTCAGTTCCCCGAAGCGGAGGTGTGAGAAGTGAGGGGTAGAGACATGCTGAATCACGTATTCGTCTTCCTGGCGCTTGGACTTGTTTCGGCGGGCGCCGGGGCGGAGCCGCTGGTGCTCGATAAGAAGACCGGCCACTACAAGGACCTGTCCTACGAGGCGCTGAGCGACGAGGGGCTGTCGTTGGAGCAGCGCTCGTGGCTCTTCGGCGGCGAGACGGCGCACTACGGCCCGCTGACGGACGCGCAGCGCAAGGCGAAGGACAAGGAACTCCAG